>JBBPZJ010000349.1:0-8120 GCA_038199395.1 Chitinophagales bacterium | reverse complement strand
TAATAAAATAACCGAGTCGGCTTTTGAATTAGTTTTTTTACGGTTACACGATGTTAATAAACTTGTCATTGGCGCACCCGCTGCCATTGCTGCCAATGTTGCCGCACTGGTATTCTTTAAAAAATTTCTTCGGTTCCAGTTCGTTGCCATAATATTTTGTTTACTATTGGAGAGGGTAATGTAATATACGTTTTTTTGATCACGTCTACCTTGCTGAGCTATTCCAAATTAACATGTTTAACTTTTTGTTTCCGGCTTTGGAATATGAATTAAAAACCCCTTGTCCTTTCCGCGTGTGCCGTCGGATTGGTGTCCTTACTCGTATTTTTTTTATAAAATCAGGGGACCTAATTGCTACTTTCAAATCAATATCAATAAATGATTTGAAACTCAGGAAGAAGCATGACAGCCCAAAATAAATCCTGCACCCCGTCTGTGCCCCTATCTGCCTCGAGCAATTGTTTAGCCACTTTAAATTCTTTTTGTTGGGGGTCACGGCCTAATGCTTTCCTGTAAATTTCTTTAATTATCAGGTCCGCCTCACCATACTTTTTCTTCCAGTTCTCTGCACCTTTTTTTAGTGCTGCATTGAAGCGGTCTCCGTTCGTAAGCTCGAGTGCTTGCAGCAAGTTTGCCTGTGACTCGCGACTGGTAGAAACGGTTTCCCGGTTAGGCCTGCCTAAAGCAGTGAGAAAACTATTGTTTACTACCAACGACGCCCGTGGATACAGCAGTATAGATTTTTCAAATACTAATTTTTCAGCAGCTAACTTTCCTGCAGCTCTTCTTTCATCGGCTAATTTTTTTTGTATCAACTTTTCAGCAGCTAGTTTCACTGCGGCTAGTTTCTTTTCAGCCTCCGATTTTTCCACGATCGGTTTTTTTACTTCTTCTTTTTTGGCGTCCGGTTTTTTAGGTACTTCTTTCTCCACCACAGGTGCTGCAAACGGATTGTATTTTATGAGCGAATCAGGAAAAACAGGTGCAACAATCGTGCTGACGGCATCTGCAAATTGTTCCGCAGACATTCTTCTTCTCAACATTCCTTTGAACTTATACTCTTTAGCAATAATTTGGTTCGGTTCTTTAAATCCAACGGAAGGCAACTGATAGGTATTTGAGGTTGTGATTAGGTATATGAGTTCCCTGATATCAGATTTATTTTGAACAAAATTAAATGCCATCCAATCGAGCAGGTCCTGGCTCCAGGGCTCATTGTCCATAAGATCTACCGGTTCAACAAGACCACGGCCCATCAACTGTGCCCATATTCTGTTTACAATGGTGCGATAGAGACGACCGTCTTCGGGTTTGGTCATCATTTCGGCCAGTTGCTGTTGCTTTATTGCAGCACTGGCAGCGCTATTAATTGTGCCAAATTCTTTCCAAAGCATTTTCGCTGAGGTAAACTTTCCTGTTGGTTTATCACAACGAGCTATTTCGAGAGAGGAATCGGCAAATATATTTGCAAAGCCGTATGCATCATCCAGCTTCCAGTCGCTTATAAAGCTGTTATGACAAGAGGTGCATTTGAGGTTCAATCCAAAAAAAACCTGTGATACATTTTGTGCAGCCTGCATCTCAGTACGTTGGCTCGCATTGATTACTCCCCGCCATTTGATACCTTCAATAAAGCCCCTCGATTCTTTGCCCGGACTTATCAGCTCTCTTACAAATAGATCATATGGTTTATTAGATTTTAATGCCTCATATAGCCAGTTATTAATGTTATAGCGACCACCTGTTATATATCCGGTTCCGGTATAATCATTTCGAAGCGCATCGTTCCAGAAGGTAAGCCAGTTCATAGCATAATCATCATTGCGATTCAATAAGGTTCTTACCCAAATTGATCTTTTGTCAGCCCTCGAATCTTTAAAAAATGCGTTGAAGTCGTCAGGTGCGGGAAGCAAGCCGAGAATGTCGAGGTAGATTCTTCTTAAGTAAGTTCTGTCATCTACCAACGGAGCCCATTTTATCTTATTCTTTTTAAAATATTCATTCACCCATAAGTCAACGGGATTGTGCAGGTTACCCGATGCAGGAGGAAGCGATGGATTTCGGGGTTCCATTTTGGCGACACGGTAGTTGTTTTCTTTATCAATTCCATCGGGCCATGGTGCTCCTTTTTGAATCCAAAATTTGATAACCGCAATATCACCTTCAGATAATTTCTTACCTTTTGATGGCATTACATCTTTGTGATTTGCCGGTAAAGAAATTCGCCTGAAGAGATCGCTTTTCACAAGGTCGCCGGGAACAATCACCGGACCGTCTTCGCCTCCTTTAAAGATCATCTTTTTGCTGTCAAGCCGCAGTTCGCCTTTAATTTTTTCCGGCCCGTGACATTTATAACAATTATGAGCCAATATCGACCTTACCTGCACATTCAACTCCTGCTCCTCTTTTTTGTTCAACTTTACAGTATCATCTTTATAAGAAGCAAAATTAAAATTTTTAACCGGGACTGCTTCATAATCACTGCTCCAGGGAAGTGTAGCGGAGAGGTAATCATTTCCGTGGGTCAAAGAGGCTCCGAAGTGTCCTGCCACGCATACCCCAACTCCTGCAAGAATCAGTATTGCCCGATAGGGCTTGATTAAATTAACCTGGTTTCTTCTTAAAATTCTGTATAGAAAGAATAAACTTACTGCTCCCAGCGCCGCTGTTGCGATACCTGTCCATTGATGTATATTCAGCGTATCTTTTCCATAGTCACCACTCCTTGCGAGTAACAAGCCTAAAACAACGGAAATAGCTGCAGTTACTGCTCCTGATGCAAGCAATACATTAATGCCGGGTCTTAATTTGGAATGAAAGTTTTTTATTGTAAAAAGCTCTAAAAGCGCAGCAAATAAGAGGAGGCTTACGGGAAAATGAACTGCTAAAGGATGAAGCCTGCCCAAAAAGTTCCAAAGCCAGAATGAGTTACTTGAAGTGGAAAGTGGCACATCTCCGGAAGCTGCGAGGGGAGCATCACCTGCATACGATTTAAATAAAAGAATAGGGTTGACAACAAATATCAACAAAATGATCAGGGTTATTATGACTACCCTTTTCGTAATAATATTATTTTTAAACGGTTTTTTCATTTGGCTTTCTAGTTAGACGAATAAACACCATTACATTTCTTATGTTAACCGATTTGAAGGTAATTGAATTAATTTTAATTGTTCTAATGAAAGATGGATAAACTCAATATTAAGATTATCCATCTTACTCAAGAAACTGTCAAAAATTAGTTGTACGGAAAATTCGTCCTGTATTAAAAATTATTACCACAACCAGCAAGGAAAGCTATGCCGTACACATCCTTGTCCATTCTACCTTTTACCCTTGATATCATTTTTTCAACAATTTTTAGTGACGTATTTAATATCCTGCATTTTGGGTTAATTGAGCATTGATAAGTATCTGTGGTGCGGGTATCGGTAACAATACCTCATTTTCAGTATAAATATAATCTTGTGCGTTAAAAGCAACACCGCCTCTGCCCACAGTAGGATTGGCTTTTTCCCTGGCGCCATGAGCATTCATAAAGGCAACCAGCTCGGCAGCAGTTTTAGTCCTTTTGAGATCAAACCAGCGATGGTTTTCAAACGCTAATTCTACTCTTCTTTCCTGTAGCACTGCCGTTCTAAATGCTGTTTTGTCAAGGCTACTGAGGGGCGAAAGGCCTGCCCTGGTGCGAACACGATTGAGATAGTTAAATGCATCTGCGGTTGGGCCAGTTGCTTCATTGATAGCTTCTGCGAGCATGAGCAATACGTCTGCATACCTTATAACTGGCCAATTGTCATCTGTGCGCCCAGCAATTGTATGAGCATGTTTGTACTTACTTACATATGGTATTGGCACTACTGTGCCATCAGTAGCTGTGTACGATGTTTTTAAAGATACGTCCTTACGCAAATCACCGGCTTCGTATGCTGCAATCATGTCATTAGTTGGTATATTTCGACCGGAGGGCACAACACTGGCATAGCCCGTAATTGCTGCACCGGAAAGCCTTGGGGCGAATACATACATGAAGTTACTCCACTCGCCCAGGTCATTGCCACCCTGGTACTGTATTTCAAAAACAGACTCAGCATTATTCTTTTTAGTTGGATCAAATACGTCGGCATAATTTGGCATCAGCGTGTATCCAAGTGGTAAGATGCCATTTAAAGTGGTTACTGCTTCAGCATATTTTTTTTGTGTCAGGTAAACCTCACCTAATAAACTTATTGCAGAACCTTTGGTAGCACGACCCAGTTTTGCTGCAGGTTGTTTTACAGGCATTGAAGCAACTGCATCCTTTAAATCGTTTTCAATCTGCGTGTATACCTGTGTCTGCGGTACTCTTAACTGCGTGAAAGCTTCGTCAGGCGTTTCAAGCGTTTTTGTCACCAGCACTACATCTCCCCAGTAACGAACCATGTCAAAATATAACAGTGCGCGCAGGAATTTGAGTTCACCTTCTGTTTGTTTTTTCGCCTCGTCTGTTATCGTGGAAGCTGGAAGTTTACCTAATGTATTATTTACATTGTACATAACCCGGTAGTACAAGTTCCACAAATTCGAAATTTCGCCATTTCCTGAATTTACTGTAGAGAATTCGAAAGCTTCCCATCCGGCAGCGCCACCACGATCTAAAGGATTGAGATCAAAAGTGGTGTTGTCTGACATCATTTCTTTAAAAATGTACCCCGTATTGGTTATGCCCTGTAACTGTCCGTAAACACCGTTTACGGCCTGGTCTACCTGAACCTGGTCCTTAAAGAATAGTTCAGTTCCTATTCTTGTAGGGTCGGTTTTGTTTAGAAAATCTTTGCTGCACGATACAGAAGACAGGCAAATAATGAAGATTACTATAGCTATTTGATATTTCATTAGTGTAAAATTTAAAAGTTAAGTTTGGCGCCTATGGCAAATGTTCTTGGAACGGGGTAGGCCTCATCATCATTACCTCCTTCGATAGAACTTCTTTGGCTTACGTCCGGATTATTACCGGGATAGTTGGTAAAAAGAAATGCGTTGGTAACGCTGATGAAAACCTTGGCACTGCTGATATTTTTGATCTTTGGCAGAGCATAGCCGAGGCTGATGTTTTTGATCCACATGTAACTGGCATCATACACATAACGTTCGCTACTTTCACGAGACCATTTAAAGTAATTGGTTCCGCCTTGTGAATGCTGGTCATTAGGATTTGAACCGGGATTTTGAGGAGACCTCCAGCGGTCTTTTGCTTTGTCCAGCACATTAAATACACCGTCCATATTCATAGTAGATGCTTCTATGTTGCGGTAAATGTCGAAACCCTGTGCTCCGATGAATAAGATGTTGAAATCGAATTTCTTGTAATCCATAGCAAGCGTATGTGCCCAGGTAAATTTGGGATTAGGATTGCCAATTTCTACCATGTCTTTGGTATCATAAGTTACTACACCATTACCATCTGCATCCAGGAACCTCATTCCACCGGGAATGACTCCATCTTGTTTAGGTGCTTTATCAATTTCATCCTGTGTATTGAATATACCAAGTTTTTTGTATCCATAGATCATTCCTATTGGACGACCTACTTTTTGCACGTTGTATCCTCCATAAAAACTGCCGTAGTATAACGCATCATTCGGACCCTTTATAGCCAGTATCTTGCTGCGATTGAACGCTATATTGAAACTGTTGCGAATGTTTAGTTTGTTAACTTTAGCACGGTAGTCGACAGCGAATTCAAAACCTTTGTTCTCTACTTTACCGATATTTGCAAGACTTGATGTAAATCCTGAAACCGCAGGTATGCTGATCGGAAGCAACATGTCTTTCGTCAACTTGTTGTAATATTCTGCCGTTATTACCACCTTGTTATTAAAAAGGGAGAGATCCATTCCGACATCGACCTGTGTCGACTTTTCCCACTCTAGAGACGAATTGGCAAAAGAGGTCACTACTTTACCTGCTGCAATTGCATTGCCCAGGATGTAATTATCTGTACCAAGGAATGCCAAACTGGAGTAGTTACCAATATTATTATTACCTGTTTCACCAACACTGGCTCTAAGTTTCAGGTCTGTTAGCCATGAAAATTTAGGCATAAATTTCTCCTTTGTCAACCTCCAGCCAATGGATGCAGCGGGAAAATTTCCATATTTATTTTTGGCACCAAACCTCGAACTACCTTCTCTCCTCATAGAGGCAGAAAGCAGGTATTTGTCCTGGAAAGCATAGTTTACACGTCCTATATATGCCAGCAGGCTCCAGCCTAACTCAAAAGAGTTCGAAGACCTCAAAATGGCAGCACCCAAGTATGGAACAAGGTCGTCTGGAAATGTGTTACCACTTCCTGAAACACCCCTTGTTGTTTCTTCCTGCGCTGTAAAACCAGCCAGAAAATCGAGCGTATGATTTTCGCCAATATTGGGTGCATATGTTAATAGCTGATCAAGCGAGTAATTTAAAAGCTGATCGGTATTCTCATCCGCCCGGGCAAGTTTGGGAGGAGCTCCAGACTGCCCCGAACCTAACAGGTTACCTATTGTAGAAGGCTGAAAAAATCTGAAATTATTATAATTCAAGCGTACGTTGGCCGAAGACCTGAACCTTAAATTCTTAAGTAAAGCCACTTCTATGAAACCGTTTGACAATATATCAGCGATGTTTCGCTTATTGGTAACATGGTTGAGCAGGTACACAGGATTTGGATAACCGAAAACACCATCCACTCCTCCGATATATGGTCTCATAGCTCCCGTGCTGTCATACATCGGCTCCCTAGGATCCATTATCAGCGTTGAGCCAACAATGGCATTGCGTCCGTCGGTATTGGTTAGGTTCTGTCTTGAATAGGTTGCGGCCGTGTTCCAACCCATGGTTATAAATTTATTAACCTGGCCGCCGATATTAGCACGAATAGAGAAACGGTCATAATTTGTTTTAATAATAGCGCCTTCTTCTTTATAGTAGCCTATGGAGAGCACCGATTTGATGGGGCCGCTACCTGAGGCAAGGGAAATATTGTAGTCTGTATAAGGCGCATTATTATGAAGAATCTCATTAAACCAATTTGTTGAATATTTGGTTTGCTCCGGGTAACGGAACCCGATTGGAACCTCATTTATCGAGGGCTCCCTGTTCTGGAAATAACGTACATTATCCATCCACACTTCTTTTTTAAACTGAGCAAATTCAGGTCCGGTCAAAACAGTTACCCTACGCGACTTCGGAATATTCTGAATGCCATAGTCAACAGAAACGTTTAAACGTGTCTGTCCTTCTTTCGCACTTCTTGTAGTGATGAGTACGACCCCGTTTGAACCCCTTGCACCATAGATGGCCGTGGCGGCAGCATCTTTTAAAATGGAGATGCTTTCAATATCATTCGGGTTTACATTCACCCCGGCGTTTGTTCCCATGGCAAATCCATCGATTACATACAGGGGTTCGCTACCTGCGCCAAGCGAGGAAATACCCCTTACCCTTACTTCGAATTCAGCACCGGGACGACCGTCTTTTTGTTTCACTACCACGCCTGGCGCCTGACCCTGCAGCAATTGTGTTACACCTCTCGATGGAGCTTCACCAATATCAGCCATGTTTACGGTTGAAATTGCAGAAGTGATATCTCGTTTTCTTTTTGTTCCATAACCAACCACGACCACTTCATCAAGGCCGCCGGCAGAAGCACTAAGTTGAATTTCGACCTTTGCATTGTTAGTTACTGCTACTTCTCTAAGAGCGTATCCAACATGAGTAAAAACAAGAGTCGAACCCTTGGGCGCAGTTATGGTAAAAGTGCCATCTTCTTTGGTGGTGGTAGCGGTTTGCTTTTCTTTTACACGTACCGTTACACCCGACAAAGGGGTACTACTGGCACCGTTGCTAACTTTGCCCGTAATATTAAAATCTTGTGAAATTGCTAAAGTGCCCGGCAGTATAAATGCCAGGAACATCAGTAGTTGCTTACACCTGTAAAAGGTTTGTAAATGTTTTACTGGGTGCATTTCAAATTGTCGCAGCAAATATTGTAAATTTAGGGAACTAAACTGCAATTCAAATGACAAAAGAACAATTGGTAGAAGCTATTTCTGCTCATTACGATGAGTTAAATAATTTGAATAAAATTGATAATTTCT
>JBBPZJ010000348.1:0-4464 GCA_038199395.1 Chitinophagales bacterium | reverse complement strand
GGCTGAAATGCCCTTGCCTACTCGACTTTTATCAAGAAAAAGAAAGTAACCAAATGTTGAAACAGTTAAGTAGCCGCATCATAAGACACCTTCCGGAGCCGCTGCGGCCCTAGGTACCCCGGGAAAGACTTACAACAACAGTAAAAACAGAAAAGCACTGCAAACGAGCGTTTACGCGGACGGAAAACTCTGTCCTCTTACCGCAATGTCGGGAAAGCCGGCGCTGCCTTCTGTGAGACCAATAACAAAAAACGCTTTCGCTTCAACTCCTTTTGCTGCATGGTTTGATTTTGACTGCACCTTTATTCCTTCATTTTCGGAGCGATAGAACCGGCTTTTTGATTTATTTTTTTCAATAGCGCTACATCTTCATTCCAGTCTTTCATTTGCCGGTGATATGCTGCCTGCGTTTTTGTAATCCTTAATGTATGTGGAGACCCTTTCCTGATAGTTTCTGTTTTCAGGTCTATAACTACATGGCTGATGGCATGCTCCATTTCACTTCTTTCGTGTTGTTTTGCGCGGTAGTCAAAAACCTGCTGGTGCGGCGACTCTAAAAATTCTTTTAATTCCTGCCATTGCTTTTTATCGCCGTTTGTTACAGGCACCTGCCTTGACCAGTCAGTTGGAGGTTGTGGCTTATTGTTTACGCTGTGCTCAAGGTATTGCCTGCAGGAAATTAGTGCTTTATACGCAACAGAGGTCAGTACCGGCAAAGCAAGTATCGCCGGTGTTAGTATATGATTGATATAATCACGCTGGTCATAACCTGTTATTATTGCGGCTACATTGTTTACCCATGCTTCTGTCTGAGGTATTTGCTGCTCCAGGTAAAATACATCACTTAAAATGTTTTGGTTTATATGCGGTTCATCTGATTGGTTTTTTGATATTTCAGATAAATAATGAGGAAGCTTTGCCATTTGCGCACTTATCAAATGTTCGTACTTGCCAACTGCTAAAAGTGAACGAACTACCGATAGCAAATGCACTAAAACAGGCAGCGTAATATATTGCGTAAACAGCTCAAATATTTTTTCAGTTCTTTCAGTCGTAAAAAAAGCTATTAGTTTTAGCCAATGTTCGGCATCAATATTTAAAAAATATAACTGGCATAGGTGCTCAGGCAGCCGCAAAAAGAGGGTTTCATCTTTCGTGTTAATTACCCAATCGGCAATGGGATTGCAATTGGTTTTTTGCCTGGAATTTCTTTTGTTTAATCCTGCAGATAATATCAATTCAACCGCCCCGGTTTCAGAATTGCTTACCTGACTGTAGTTTTTATTAAAATAGTCAATCCATTCCAGTTGACTGGTTGCGTTTTGCAAGGGTAGCAATTGTGCATTAGTTGCCGGAGACCAGATTACAACGGCAGCATAATGATACCAGTGCATTAGATCAGGGCCATAATTACCCATGTAACCTGTTGCTTCCTTTACTATAGGTTCTTCGTCCTTCATTTCAAACGAAGTGATAAGGTCTTCTTCCTGAAAGCTAATATCGTTTAGTGCAGGCACTTCACTTTCTGCCCAGTGTTCAATATCAAGCGACTCATCAAACACCTCTTCCATTGCTGCATCTTCATCTTCGTCATCATTCTCCGGCATACCCGACAAGTACGAGGTTACAAGGCACATTTTTGCATAAAAGCCAAGCTTTTGTGTTGCCGTGAAAAGTATATCAGCCTTATGCCGGTCATTCAGTTTCAGTGACTGTTCAGAAAAATTTTCCGGGGTGTATTGGTGACCTAATAAAACAATGAAGGGTTTTATATCACCTGTTTGTTCCTGCTCTCTTAGTATATTGGCCAGTTGTACAGCATGTGTCTCCACGGTAGCAGGTTCTATTTTTTCGCCGGCTTTTTGCTGTACAAGGTTATACACCAGGCATATTCTGTAACCCGCAGTAACTGGCTTTATCTCATGGTCGCAATCGGCATAAAAAGCAGCATAGCCGAATCTATAATCGCTTACGTCTTTGGCAAAATCTATCACTTCGTCTTTATTATCAAAGCTCACTACGAGTTCTCCTCCTGTATGACTGGCCGGCAATGCTATGATGAGTGTACCGAACATTCCTTTTTCTTTTTCAGAATCTTTATGCTGAAGAAAAAAATCACCCTTTTCGTAAATGAGCATTTTGTACAAATGAGCGGATATTGCATAGTCTTCTATGCCAAGTTCTGGTTTTAAATGGCCCAAAATCTTATCCAGAAAGGTTGCCCACTGCTTACCGTGAAATGTCAGCTTGTCTGCAATTATTTCCCAGGCGCTTCTTACGTTATTATCCAAAACCGTTTCGTTGCCTTTGCCAAAAGGTGCCTTATGCGCCATGCTTATCAAGGATTTAGCCTGCACCTCGTTTATGGGATAAGATAGTTCGCCAACGCCTTCTACCTTCAGGCCCGGAAACAGAAATGGCAATGTATGAGCAGTTACAAACTTGCCACTGCCTTTTACATCCTTCAGGCAGTTCAAAATTTTTTCTTTTATATTGTTCATATCTCTTTTTAGATATTGTGTGATTGAATATGGCTAAATTAAGCTTTGCCGGAGAATAATTATAACAACTTCGGCACGTTGAATATTTGTAGAAGATTGAGAAGTGCCTTTGACTTTTTCCAGGGTTCCTTGCAGGTGTTAAAAATTCACTTATAGGCTTTGAGCATTTTCTTTAAGGAGAGCTGGTTATACATACGGACATTTGCGTAAATGCAAAGACGTGCCGTTATTCCTTCCCAGCCTCTATTGCGACCTTTTAGCTGACAGTGAGGTATTTTTTTGCCTTTCCGCTTTTGATGTTCTTCACCAGCAAATATTGCTGAATAAAGAGCTGTTGGCGAACACTACACAACAACGGTGATGAAAGCCAAATCGCAGCGTTGCCGATGAACGAAATGCGACGCAAGGATGATTAATCGGAGTTGCCTCAGCCCGTACCATTGTCTGAATTAGGATTTGTAGGATTAGAAGATGATAGGATGATTACATTTAGAAGATGATAGGATGATTAAATTTAGAAGATGATGGTATGATTACATTTGACAAGAATTATCTATTAATCAAAATAATCTTAATTCAGACCCTTATTCATACATATGAAATACGAGGATATAACACATAAGATAATTGGCGCAGCTATGAAGGTGCATTCTGTTTTAGGCAATGGTTTCCAGGAAGTGATTTATCAAAGGGCTTTAGCAATTGAAATGGAGAAACATGCATTAGGATTTAAGCGGGAAATGGAGATGGCTATCTATTATGATGGAATTGATATAGGAACCAGAAGGGTAGATTTTTTTGTAGAAGATCAGGTAATGGTGGAGTTGAAGGCATTAATTAAACTCGAAGATGTTCATCTGGCGCAGGCAATGAATTATTGCCAGGCGTATGGTTTACCTATAGGATTGTTAATCAACTTTGGTTCAAAAAGTCTTGAATTTAAAAGAGTTTACAACGTCAATCATCCAGAAAACAAAAAAATTGTCTGAATTAGGATTTATAGTAAGATTTAAAGATGAAAATTGTCTGAATTAGGATTTATAAGATTAAAAGATTGTAGGATTATGGACGTTGTCCAGTACATCCTTTTAAGCATTTAAAGGTGGTAGGTTTATATGGCATACACAGGAAATCCTTCAATCCGATAATCGTCTGAATTAGGATTTATAAGAGTTAAAGATGTAGGTTTATATGGTATACTCAGTAAATCCTTCAATCCGCTAATCCTAAAAATCTTAATTCAGACAAGAATAGGCAATAAGCACGAACCAGATAGTGTCGAAAGTACCAACAGGAACACTTAAACGAGCGAGAGAACGCCCTGCAATAACCTGATGCTTAATTTGGCAGTAGAACATCAGGCAGAAAGGCACTATTACTCACCCCTCTACCTTCTGCCCGCAATATGGGCACACCACCCAGAGCTTCTCCAACTGGCTGAAACACTTTTCGCATACAACTACCTTTTCTACAATCGATTTTATGGGTATGCTTGTTCTTACCGTAAAAATGTCGGGGATTTCTTTTAAAAAACTTGATTCGCTTCCTTTTTCTGTTATCAAAAAAAGCTTGTCTTTGGCTCTAGTGATGGCGACATAAAACAATCGCCTTTCTTCTTCCATCAGCAGATCGTGGTTGGCTTTTTTTATCACCTGGAAAATTCTATCCTCTAACCAGATGTCGGGAAAGCCGCCGCTGCCTTCCGTAAGACCAATAACGAAAACGGCTTTTGCTTCAAGACCTTTTGCGGCATGTATTGTTTTTGACTGAACTTTTATTCCTTCATTTTTAAACCGAAAGAAGTAAGGCGTAAACATTTTACTTCGCCTGTACAAAAACAGGATGTCTTCGTTGTTCAGGCCATCAGCCAGTAACTCCTGCACTTTCTCATAACAAAATTGAATGTTATCATCCTGGCTGTTGCCTGCATACACCACAATTTTATGCTCCGATTTTTTAGATG
>JBBPZJ010000347.1:0-19075 GCA_038199395.1 Chitinophagales bacterium | reverse complement strand
TTAAGTTTTGCGGTGAAATAGGATTTACCTCGACCCTCATTCGTTTCGGGCAGACAATTGAAGAAAAAGAACTGCTGGAAAAGATAGAAGAGCTGAATGTCGACGACGATATTGATGGAATTCTGGTTCAACTACCGTTACCCAAACATATCAGCGAAGCAAATATTATCAATAGTATAAATCCCGATAAAGATGTGGATGGTTTTCACCCGGTGAGTGTAGGCAGGCTGGTACAAGGTCTTGATACATTTATCCCGGCAACTCCATATGGAATTATGTTAATGCTTGAACATTTTCAATTAACTACAAAAGGAAAACATGCTGTAGTTATTGGACGAAGCAATATTGTTGGCCGGCCAATGAGTATTTTACTTAGCAGTAACATTCCATATGGCAATTGTACTGTAACAATTTGCCACAGTCACACGCCTGATTTGAAGCAATTGACCTTACAGGCCGACATCATCATTGCAGCTCTGGGAAGACCGGAATTTGTAAAAGCCGATATGGTAAAAGAAGGTGCTATTGTTATAGATGTGGGTATAACCAGAGTAGATGATGCAACAGCAGCCAGGGGATATCGTCTAAAAGGAGATGTTGATTTTAAAGAAGTCTCAAAAGTAGCCTCTGCAGTATCTCCGGTACCCGGTGGAGTGGGATTGATGACAATAGCTGCATTAATGAAAAATACGTTGTCGGCGTATCAAAGAAGACATCTTTAACTTATAAGGCCTGATAAGAATAATCTTATGAAGCAAAAGGAAGTAACCGACAATAAAAATGTAAGATGGACCTGTGTTCAGCATATACCATGACCAAACACAATATGAAGGAAAATGCCGAAGCATTTTCTGAAACAGAAGCCGGTAAAGTAGCCGTTGTGTGTACCCCTTCCGGTAGAGAAAAAACAGTAGGGATAGATTTAAAAGTGGGAAGAAGAAATGACAGACGAAGCTTTGATAGAGGCGATTAAAAACACGAAGGAGTAACAGCAGTTCTTACCTGATAAGTGAAAGGTCTCCTTTGAAACTGAAAACCTGCCCGGTTTCGCAAATAACTTCAATTTGATAAACAAAAACATCTGATGCGGCAAGACTTCCATTATAAGTACCATCCCAACCAGATGAAGGATCGTTTATCGGAAAATTTGTTTTTTGAAAAACAGTGGCGCCCCACCTGTTAAAAATTTGAAGGCTTTTTACGCCTGAAATACCCTTGCCCCTTGGAAAAAACACATCATTGCTTCCATCGTTATTAGGTGAAAAACTGTTTGGGATAAAAAGGTTCCCATTATTACAAAACACATTTACTGTAATTTGATCCTCTGCCCTGCAGCCTCCTTCATTTATAGCAAATGCTTTGTAAACAATGGTATTTGCAGGAGTAGCTATAGGTTCTGCGCAATTGCTGCAACTTAAGCCGGTCGAAGGTAACCACTGCCAACTAATTACATCATTTGAACTTTTCGTTTTAATTGCGACACTGTTTCCTACTGCTATTGTTACATTAGTCTCAATAATGTCAAATACAGGGACGGGATATACAATAACGGGGATGGTTGCTGTGTCAGTAAAGCAATTGAGATAGTCATGGCCTGTAACAGTATATAAAGTAGTAACACCAGGATTTGCTACAGGATTTGCAATTGTCGCATTGCTAAGGCCCGCAAGAGGAGACCAATCATACTTATCAGCACCTGTAACAGACAATTGAACGGATTGCCCTATACATATTGTATCAGCCGGTGATGGCGTTATCTTAAAAGGCTGTATAACTTTCACCTGCACAGAATCAGTTTTTTGACAATTGGTCAGCGAATTTTTTCCTGTTACGGAATAATAGATTGAAGTATCAAGAGGGGATGCAACCGGGTTTGCACATGTTGTACAACTCAAAGACGGACTGGCAGCCCATACATAACTGTCAGCACCTGTAGCATGAAGCGTAATTGCACTGCCACGGCAAATAGCCGAATCAACACCTGCATCTACATTCGGTAACGGATTTACCTTTAACACCTTTGTTACAGCAGTAGTGCATCCGGAAGAGTTGGTTGCAGAAGCTTTAACGGTATAATCTCCCGCTACACTATATACCTGCGCCGGTGGTGATGGAGTATTGTTATTTTCTCCGTTACCAAAATTCCACATCCATTTTACTATAGAAGTATCTTTCGCTATACCAGTGTATGTTACTGATTGACCAACACAGGCAACAGAAGGCCCCGTTATTTCAACTTCAGGGCTCTTTGCCACTTTTACAAAATAGGTTTTCGAAGAGTCTGTACAACCCCCTGTAGTTGTAAGAATCAGACGCACAGGGTAAACTCCCGACGAAGTATATGTATGAAAAGGGTTTACATCACTTGATCTGGTGCCATCCCCAAAAGTCCACAGGTGATTAGTTATAGTATCGTTCTTTACGGTAGAAGAATCAAAAAATTGCAAAGTTGCACTATCACAAAAGGAGCCTTGATTAAATCTAATATTAGTAGAAATAGACGGGACAACAATACTGTCGGCACCTAAAACGTACACAGTACATTGAAGTTTCGAGTCAATTAATATAAGTCTAGGCAGGAATTTGCCTTTAGATGTGTATACATGGCTGGTGTTAGGGCCAGTAGTTGTAACGCCGGCTCCATCACCAAAATCCCAGGTATAACTATTGTCGTTATTAACAGCGGTGCCGGTAAAATTTATAGCAGCAGGCCCGCATTGAACGAGAGGATCGTAAGCAATAGTACCGCTGGGACCTTTTACTGTAACAGTTTTTACGGCTGAGTCTGCGCAGCTTCCGTGGCCATAGGCAATCAATTTAATATTATAAGTGCGGGCAGTTAAAAAATAGTGCGAAGGATTTTGAACATCTGCAAAACTGCCATCATTAAAATCCCATTTTAAAGAAGCCGAATAGGTCGATTTGTTTACAAAGTTAATTTGCGCCGGAGGGCAGGAAATAAGAGAATCGCTCATCGTAAAAATAGCTTTGGCATTTTGTACAACGATAGCATTCGGTTTTTTAATCGTATCTGTGCATCCATACTTATCTTTAATTGACAGGGAAATATTATAAGTGCCTTCTGATTGGTATGCATGAGATGGACTTGCAGTAGTTTCGGTGGCTCCATCTCCAAAATCCCAAAAATAAGTAAGTCCTACTCCTCCTGCAGATTGATTAATAAAATTGACATTGGAATTATTACACGAAATAGAGTCTTTTAGTAAAAAGCCTGCTTTTGGATTTGTTATGTTTATAGCATTGGGTCTAAATAAAGTATCCTTACATCCAAAATTATCCGCAACTATTAAAGAGACATTGTAACTGTTAGAAGTTGTATAAGTATGCGAGAAAATGGGATTGATAATAGTTGAACTATCAGTCTTGCCATCGCCGTAATTAAGAATCCAGTAAGTAATAGGATGATTACCTGTGGGCCTGCTGCTGTCAGTAAATGCAACAGCCCTGTTTAAACAGGTTCCCTCGGGATTGGTAAAATTAGCAATAGGTCCATAAACAGTGACATTAGCGGGTTTTTGCACCCTTTGCACACAACCCAGCCGGTCGGTTATCGTTAAAGCCGGACTATAAGTACCTGCAATAAGATAATTATGGTTTACCGAAGGATTGGGTCCGGTAACAATAGTTGAACTATCACCAAAATTCCAGCTATAAGTTGCGATATTACTATTGTTTACATTTTTAGCAGAAAATACCATAGTAGTATTCCTGCAAACCATATTGCTGCTTATAGTGAAATCAGGAATTTCATTTATTACTTCTATTGTATCAGTATAAACATTAAAACAGCCGCCGTTCGTTACTCGCAAACGAACGAAATAAATACCGCCAGCTTTATAAGTATGTTCAGGATTCTCTTCAGCAGATATAGCAGAACCGTCTCCAAAAGACCACTCAAATGTTTGAGCAAGAACTGATTTATTTCGAAACTTTCTGGTTAAAGGAGCAGCACAGTCAAACAACACACTAAAACTCGCAATGGGTGGCTTTACATAAATATAATTATTCATGGTCAATGAATCATTACACGATGAATTACTGACCAGGAGCTTTACTGTGAAATAACCTGTATCAATATAGTGATGTATTGGACTTGCTACTACAGAAGTAGTATTATCTCCAAACTCCCACCTGGTGCTAGTGATCGTTCCTGAAGATAAATTAGTAAATGTAACACTGTCCGAAGCACATGCATTAAGGGGACTTGCTGAAAAATTAGCTTTGGGTTTATCACTTAATACTATGGCACCCTTCATTTGTAAACTATCGGTACAGCCATTGGCCGTAGCAATTTTTAAGGAAACATCGTAGCTGCCTAAAGAAGTATAATTGTGAACAGGGTTAGCAAGCGGGGAAGTTTGGCCATCTCCAAAATTCCATGTGTAAGACGTAATTGGGTTTGGTGACGTTATGTTAGCTGAAAAAGTTGATTGATATGGAGCACAACCGGCAAAAGGTAAATTGTCAAATTTGTTTATTCGCACACGAACAATTGAAACTACATTTTTTTTGGTAATAGTATCAGAACAACCATTAGCAGCAGTTACTTTTAATTGAACTGAAAAAGTACCATAAGCTGCGTAACTATGAGTTGGCTGACTTGAGGTTGAGGTAGTACTATCACCGAAATTCCAACTATAAGAAGTCGCACCTGTAGCCTGAGATGAAAATGAAACATTCACTGGCAATGTGCAGCCAGAAGGAGGTGCAATAAAAGAAAAATCAGCGACCGGTTTGGGAAGAACGGATATCTTTTTTGTAACGGAATCTTTACATCCACCAAAATTATTTACCAGTTTAACTACATAGAGCCCTGCTTTTGCAAAAGTTTTTGAAGGGGTAGTATCAATAGAATTTGTTCCATCACCGAAATTCCAGAAATTGGACGCAATTGCAGGTGTAGAGGCATTTATAAACTTCGTCGACGCTCCTTCGCAGATATTATCGGGTGCAGTAATCGATGAAGTTACAGCTCCTATAACAGTCGGTTTACTAATTGAGTCTGTACAACCATTGTCACTGGTTATTGCAAGTATGACGGGATAGGTTCCGGCCTTACTAAAGTTGTGAGAAGGATTCTGTTCAAAAGAAACAGAACCGTCTCCAAAATCCCATTTTATACTTTTGACGCCTGCAGTGGTGGAAGTATTTGTATAGTTGACGACCACCGGGGGATTACAACTAGATGCAGAAGTTGACGTAAAACTGGCTTTGGGACGTTCATTTACATTAATAAGAGAGGTTTTGGTATTTACATCTAAGCATCCCTGGCTGTTGGTAACTTTTAAAGTAATAGTAAAACTTCCGGCTACTTTAAAGATATGAGACGGAGACTTGTCCAGAGAAGTCTGACCATCTCCAAAATCCCACTCCCATTTACTATTCACACTCGTACCTGCAGCACTCATATCAGTAAATTGAACACCCAGTGGAACACAACCTGCTTTATTACTGACAACAAAATCTACGCTGGGGTTTTTATAGACCGTGATAAAATTCTTTTTTACAGCAGAATCTTTTTTCCCGCCGGCATCCGTTACGGTAAGTTTTACTGTAAAGCTTCCATCTGTTGCATAGATAACGGCCCGCGGATTTGCGTCTGTACTCGTAACACCATTGCCAAAATCCCACAGGTAGGTTAACGGATTTCCAGAACTAAGGTTGGTAAACCCCGGAACAATAAAAGGAGCGCAACCCTGCCTACTATTAAGAGAAAAATCAGCAACTAATTGCCCCTTCGCTACCGAGCAGAACAATATGGGGAGGAAAATGAAGATTCGCCCCCATCGGCTATGAAATGAATGTTTAGACAAAGGTCAGGTAAATAAAAAATCGTTCGTTAATGAAAAAGCGCCGCTAAATATACTAAGGATACCTATAAAGTGGCAAAGACTTTTGCCGTCGTTTTAAAAAAGAGTGAGTAAATTCTGCCTGCCATTCTCGATAAGTTTTTACATTTAACATTAAACAATAATAACTAATGAGTTTTAAATTGTACATGAGACATTATTAACGTATAAGAGTAATATTACCTTTTAAAGGAATTGTTGTATTGGAACAAATAACATCGATTACGTACACGTACACATCTGCCTGAAGAGGCAAACCATTAAAATTGCCATTCCATCCATCTAAAGAATTATTGGCGCTTCCTCCGTTTTTCTGAAATATGAGATTTCCCCATTTATTAAAAACTTTAAATGATGAGATACTTAACGATCCCGAACTTCTTAGATAAAAAACGTCATTTACTCCATCTCCATTGGGAGAAAAAGTATTTGGCACATACACGTTAGTATTGTCACAAATCAGATTTATAGTAACCTTATCAGAAGCTGAACAGTTGAATTCGTTCGTTACTACGACGCTATAGGTGATATTGTCTCTAGGAGCAGCTACGGGCTCAGCACAGGAAGCACAATTTAACCACTGCGATGGAATCCATTTCCAGTTAATGACATCGCTTGAATTTTTAGTATTCAGTTTAATACTTCCTCCCACCGGTACGGCTATGTCACGACCGTTTGTTATATAAATAGAAGGAACGGGATTTACTTTAATTCGAACACTTTGTGTATCCTGAAAGCAACCATTTATGTCTTTTCCAATTACCTGATAAGTAATTGTTGTATCAGGCTTCGATTTGGGAGATGAAATAGTTGAATTGTTTAGCCATAAAGAAGGCGTCCACTGATAAATGTCTGCACCTGATGCATTGATTGACACAGTTTCTCCTTTACATATAGTGTCTGCCTTAGCAACTGCTATTTTAAATGGTTGCTGTACACTTATTTTTACAGAGTCTTTGTTTGTACAACCAAATAGAGTTTTACCCGTAAGATAATACGTGATGGTGCTATCAGGCTTTACTAGCGGTGTTGTACAATTGCTGCAACTTAACGAAGGATGAGAAGCCCAAACATAGCTATCAGCGCCAGTTGCAGTTAAAGTGTAAGTATCAGAACGACAAATTACCTTATCAGGTCCTGCATCTACCAGAGGTTTTGGATGAATAACGGCGGTTCTGGTCACCGTATTTGCGCATCCATCGCTGTTAGTAGCTTTAACGGTTACATTATATGAACCACTACGACTATACATCTGGCTATCTGGTGCTTGTTTAACAGACGTATTTCCGTTTCCGAAATCCCAGGCCCAACGTACCGCAGAGGTATCTGTTCTCAGAAATTCTGCAGTCAGCCGCAGTTGTGCAGGTTCACAAGCGGACGTATCGCCAACCATTTTTATTGAAGGCTTATTTACACCCTTTATATAATTTTTAGAAAAACTGGTATCCGCGCAGCCGAAATTAGTGGTTGTGATCAGTTTGACTGAATAAAACCCTGTATCAGTATAATTGTGGGTAGGATTTCTAACACTCGAAGCTGTTCCATCACCAAAGTCCCACTGAACTTTTCTAATACCATCATTAGAAATTGTAGAATCACGAAACGAGACAAATCCGCTATCACATACTATTTTAGTGTTGCTCACGATATTTGTATTTACAGAGTACACTTTAACTGTATCTAACCCCTGTACCGCCACTTTACATCCAAAGCTATCTTCGAGAATTATTTTCGGCAAATAAAAGCCTGCATTAGCATAAGTATGTGACGCACTTGGATTGACAGAAAAAATAGTCGTACCATCACTAAAATCCCAAACATACTTAACCGCACTTTTAGCTGTAAGACGATAATCTACTTTTCCGGGCATACACGCTTCTTTTGGAAAATAATCGAAGGTGCCTGATGGTCCTTCTATTACGACCTGCTTAATTAACTCATCCATACAGGCATTTCCATTTTTAACGGTAAGTTTCACTGTGTACTTTCCCGGATAGGTATATATATGAGAAGGATTTGCAAGCTGAGAATTTCCACCATCACCAAAATCCCAGTTAAGAGTAGTATAATTGCTGGAATTGTTTTTTATGTTTACCACTAAAGGCGGGCATGTAGAAAAAGTGTCGCTCATTGCAAAATTTGCCTTAGCAGTAGCAACACTTATAGTAGTTGAGTCGGAAGATGTGCAACCGTTTTTATCGGTGGCAGCTAACGCCACCTTGTAAGTACCTGCAGCGGTAAATGAATGAACGGGAGAACTCTCAGTAGAAGTAGTTCCGTCACCAAAATTCCACAGATAAGTAAGTGCAACACCGAATGATGAATTAGCAAATGCTATTGGAGATGAAGGGCACTGGGAAGTATTAGAAACAGCAAATTTTGCAACAGGTTTTGTAATGCTAACGAAACCGGGTTTTATAATGCTATCAAAACAGCCATAACTGTCTTTTACTACCAATTTTACGTCAAATGTACCGGGAGCTGAATAGTTATGAGAAAAAGGACTGGCAGTATAACTTTGAGAAGCCCCTTCTCCGTAGCTCCATAAATATTGGGTAATTGGATGAATGCCGTCTGTCTTGGTAGAATCAGAAAATGTAACTGTATTGCCAAAACAGGTATTAGGAGCTGCACTCCCGAAACCGGCGCTTGGCCCATACAGTTTTATCGATGCGGAGGAATATATGGTATCATAACAATTTAATTGATCGGTAATAACAACTGCAGGCGAATAAGAACCTGGAACATTATATCGTGTTACAAGAGTATCGTTAGTCGTTGTAATTACATTTCCCTCCAACCCATTCACATACCAGCTATAATTTGAAATATTCCTCTTATTTGTCTCTTTCACTCCAAAAACGGTTGTCGTATTTATACAGTTTACACTGTCGCTAATAACTAACTTTCCTTGTTCATTAATCACAATTACATTTTTACTAATACTATTTTGGCATGCGCCATTTGTAACCGTTAATTCAACCGAATAGTTACCGGGACCAGCATAAACATGGGATGGATTTTGATCTGTGGAGGTAGACCCGTCTCCAAAATTCCAATTCCAGGTATTTGCCCCTATCGATTTATTAATAAAATTTCTATTTAAGGGCTCGTTACAGAAGTATGTAGTATCAAATCTTGCAATAGGAGGACGTACATGAATTAACTTCTCCATTTGCAAGGTGTCTTCACAACCAAAACTGGCCGCAATTAATGTTACACTGAAATAGCCGGTATCGTTGTATACATAAGTAGGATTTTGTATGTTAGAAGTGCCGCCATCTCCAAAAAACCACTGCCATTTATTTACAGTACCGGTTGTGGTAAGATCTGTAAAGCTTACAGGTGCTTCAGCACAAACATCTTTAGGGTCTGCAGCAAATTTGGTTATGGGTCTATTACCAGCTTCTACAGCCTGTTTTAAAGTAAAAGTATCAGTACAACCTGCGGCTGTAGTGATAATTAACTTTACATCGAACGTTCCAGGTGTATTATAAGTATGAGAAGGAGTAGCGCTAGTCGATTTCGATCCATCCCCGAAGTCCCATTCATAACTTGCAACAGGCATGTTATCTTTTATGACCGCTACAGGCGAAACTCTTATGGGAAGACAACCTTTGATCTTGAGATTTTTAATAGAATCAATTTTAAGCGGAGTGACATTCACCAGGTTATTTTTTGTTATAGTTGTTGCACATCCTTTGTCATTGAAGGCTGTTAAACTAACTGAATATGTTCCTGCCTGGGTATATCCATGAACCGGATCTCTAAGAGTGGATGTACTTCCATCGCCGAATGACCATTTGTAGGAATTACTATTTACAGATTGATTTACAAAAGAAACATTTAAAGGTTTAGCACAACCTGAGGTATTCGATGCAGTAAACGAAGCGGTAGGTTTAGGAAGTACAGTAATTGTTTTTGTCACGGAGTCTTTGCAGGCATCGAGAACAACTACCAGCTTTACTTTATAACTTCCAGCGTTTGCATACGTTTTCCCGGGGTTTGTTTGGGTAGATTTGGTTCCATCGCCAAAATCCCACAGAGAGCTTGAAAAAGTTGTTGGGGCAGAGGCATTTGTAAATTGTAAGATTTCTCCTTCACAAATGGTATCTGCACTTGAGATTTGTGCATGTATCAGTCCTACAGCAACAGCATTTGTTTTTACAATTGTATCAGTGCAGCCGAAACTACTGGCAGCAATCAGTTTCACTGTATATAAACCGGCACTATAATTATTTGTAGGATTGCTTGCCGTAGAAGTTTTTCCATCACCAAAGTTCCACCGATAAGTTAGAGTACCGGTACCGGAAGACTCATTTACAAAAGTTACAGGTGAAGGACTTTGACAGCCGGGAATCGTAAGAAAGCTAAAACTTGCCTTTACGCCGGCGCTTATATTAATGTAAGCTGCTTTATTCAAAACCCCGGAACAGCCACCTGTATTGGAAACACGCAAAATAACGTTGAAAGTCCCGGGGCTTGTATAGGTATGTAAAGGATTTTGCTCAGTAGAAAGGGTTCCGTCGCCAAAATCCCATTGCCAATTTGCAACGCTTCCGGACCCGGCAATACTGCTGTCTTTAAATTGAACTTTTAATGGAAAACAACCTGTTGTGTCTGAGGCACGAAAGTAGACAACAGGTAAAGCATTGACAACAACATACTTACTTTTAACGATAGAGTCCATGCCGCCTGCATTACCAACAATCAGCTTAACATTGTAAGTACCAGGAGTAAAATAAGTCGCTATGGGGTTTTGAAGAAACGAAATAGTTCCATTCCCTAAATCCCACTTCCAGGAAACAGGATTACCGGTTGAATTGTCCGTAAAACTGACAACCATCGGAGGGCATCCTGAAACCGGAGTAGCAGAAAAATCAGCGTGTACCTGGGCAAAACTAACTGTGGTGAAAAAGAATAGTATAGTCAACTGCACCAGGTGCAGCCACGTTGCTCTAATCGTTTTCTTATAAAAATTGTTCATTTTAAATTATGCGATCCGACGGGATCACCTAAATTTATATAAACTATTTTATTAGCGTTTTATTTTACTTAGTGATTCTTTTTAACACTTAATCTGGCAATGTGAAGAATTACGAAGGCCGAGCGGCCTATTTTGCTGTCTTAATAATTATTGCTTCTGAAGCGGTAGAACGGTTTTTT
The DNA here is from genome assembly GCA_038199395.1 of Chitinophagales bacterium. Lineage (GTDB taxonomy): Bacteria > Bacteroidota > Bacteroidia > Chitinophagales > Chitinophagaceae > Segetibacter. The sequence continues at coordinate 8,039 of JBBPZJ010000347.1, read as the reverse complement.
ACCCTTTTAGACTGTTGTCAATTTCTTATGCTGTGCGCACAATCTTTCATTCCAACAAAAAATATATTTTCACCCTTTAATCTATATAATCAAAAATATTCTTATTGCAGGTTTTCTAATTTTTGTTTTATATAGGATACAAAAACAGAACTGTCGAGATTTTTACCTGTAATTAATTTACACAACCCATCGCTGGTGTAAAATCTTCCATGCCCGTGAACGTTGCTCCTCAACCATGATAAAAGTGAGCTCGTTTTACCTTCCCCAGAAATTTCATTCTCCAGACCCACAATATCGTTTTTTGCCTTTTGCCAAAATTGCGCTGCATAAAAGCTTCCCAAACTATAGGTGGCGAAATATCCAAAACTTCCGTGGCTCCAATGCACATCTTGCAAGCAACCCTGTTTATCATCCGGCACATGTAAGCCCAGCAAGGCTTTATATTGTTCATTCCAGTAAACAGGAATGTCTTTCACTTTTACAGAGCCTTCTATCAATCTTTTTTCAAGCTCGTAACGTATCATTATATGGAAATGATAGGTCAGCTCGTCTGCTTCGGTTCTTATTAATGAAGGCTGTACTTTATTGACTGCTTTTAAAAATTGCTCTTTAGACACCGTTTTAAATTGCTGAGGAAAGTAATCACTCAATTTAGGAAAGTAGAAGTTCCAAAATTCCGCACTTCGCCCTACACAATTTTCCCATAACCGAGATTGAGATTCATGAATACTTAGGGAGGCATACTCACCTAGAGGCAGACCGTACGCTGCTTCCGGCAAGCCTTGTTCATATAAAGCGTGTCCAACTTCGTGAATTGTGCTCCACGTTACGTTCGCCACGTCATATTCATCAATTCTTGTGGTAATTCTTACATCGTGGCTGCTAAAATTGGTTGTAAAAGGATGTTCAGAAATGTCTTGCCGGCCTGCATTAAAATCAAAACCTAATTGCTTTGCCATGTATATGCTCCACTCCCATTGTTGCTGTTTGGGAAAATAACTTTGCAAAAAACTTGCGTTAGCAGATGGTCTTTGTTGTACATCCTTGAGAAGATTGTACAATGGAGTTTTTACATCCTCAAAAACTTTATCTACCATGGCTACAGTAGCGCCTTTTTCATATTCATTCATTAGTGCGCTATATGGATGGTCTGGGTAGCCATACAAATCTGCTTCTTGTCTTTTAAGTTCTACTAATGGCGCAAGTTTAGGTTCAAAAATTTTAAAATCATTTTGTCTCCTCGCCTCCACCCATGCATGAAAGCTTGCGGATATACTTTCACTCATTTTTCTAACAAATTCGGGAGTTAGTTTTTTTAAACGGCTAAAATCATCCCAACTCAATTCTACATTTCTTTTTTGATCGCCTGGCAAGTCTTTCGAAAGCAATTCTTGCAAAAGGCCTCCGACCTTTTCACTTGTAAACATTTCATGAGCTACTTCGCTTAATGTTGCTAATTGTCTGCCTCTGGCATCAGCTCCTTTAGGCGGTAAGTATGTCTCCTGGTCCCATTGTAACACCGCTGATGCATATTTTACATCTGCTATTTTTTGCAGAGTACTTTTATACTCGTTATATAACGCTGAATTAGATGACATTTTTAATTTTAAGCGGCGAAGGTAAAATCGGAAACCGATAGAATAAAAGCTATTTAGACACACTTAATGTAAAAACGTCGATTCTATTTTTTTGAAGATGAAGATGGTTAAGCCATTTTATTCCCTACCATGTATTCGCTTAAAATGGCAATAATTAATAAAAAGCAAATCCATGCCCGAAAAAAGCTCATTGATAGAGCATATGAAAAAGTTGAAAAGGGATTAAACATTTTGTTTTAACAAAGCGTTATTAATATCTAAACAAATGATTTATGAAACCTTGCTTAATTGAAGTTTGGAAAGATGTAGAAAAACCTCTTCTTCTTAATATGAATAATGTTATTTCGCTAGAAAAAGACAATATTAGCCGAAGGGCTTCTACGATACTTACATTTTCGAATAATGAAACATTTCGTGTAGTTCAGACAGTAGAAGAAATAATTGCATCAATCGAATTGGCTAATCAAAATTCCTTTAGTTTGATGTAAAGTGATCTTCCGATAATAAAAAACCTCCTATATTTGCATCCCCAAATGCCGAGGTAGCTCAGCTGGTTAGAGCATCGGATTCATAACCCGAAGGTCGGCAGTTCAAGTCTGCTCCTCGGTACTAAGCCCAATAATTGATTTTCAATTGCTTGGGCTTTTTACTTTATAGTCGGCTTTTGTTTAAGTATTGGCAATGTTTACTTTAATAGCTACTCCTGCACACTTTTCGAAAAATGATTTGCCAGCCTGGTCACTGGTCGAGTGAGAAAAGTTGATAAAAGCGGTTAAATTACTAAAACGTACCATGAAAATTGATATTAGTAGCGCTAATATTATCCCGGTAAGTATATTTTGCTTTCTTATCAGTTTTTGTTTTCTTAGCTCTACTGTTTTTTTAGAATAGTATAACAAATTGAAGTGGACCCCATTCATTAAATATCTGGAGAGCTTTATTTTTATTACAATAAGCACGCCTATCACAGACAATGCAACGAGAGGATAATATTTAAAAACTTGTTCCATCTATACCAGCATTTGTTTCAAAAACAAAAATTTCTTATATAGAGTTAAACACGAAATGCCATTACTAGCAGTCAAAAAGCTAATATTTGCAAATTTATTCAAATCTTATTTTATATCGTGCTTCAAATAGAAGAACATAGGCCCTTAGGAAGCGGACCATGATGTATAGAATGAATAAAGGGAATGTGTCTTGACGCCCAACTAATAAAACCGAGGGGAAACAAAAGCAATTTTCGAAATTGCCAATGCACTTGTAAAAAAAATGATATATTTCTGCAGGAATAAATCAGAAAAAGAGACAATATTTGAGATTCGCAGCCAATTTTTCGAACAAAATTAGCGGGAACTTCTATTCTAAGCAGATACTTGCCGATCTTGCTTTTCAAGTTGCAAACCTTGTGGCCTTTCTATTAATTTAGCGGTAATTACTTTTCTTTTTTCACCCCTATTGCTTTTAAACGTAAGATAATTAAGGTATAAGATGAGTGAGATTGAAGAGATTGACATTATTGAAAATGCGAAAGATAAGATCATATTGAATATTATTATGACTAAGTAGATGGCAATGAGTATGGAAATGTTGCAATTAAGAAAGTGATCTGGGACTGAATAGGTGTGTTTCTTTCAACTCCATAGGAGCAGTATAATTAGCGGTACTTGCAAATTATTTCAATAAAACATGTATCCTTACTTATCGTAAACCTCCTTTTTAATCGATAGATAAATGGCGAGATAAAGCTTTTATTATTTATACTTTATCGGTTAAAGATAAAATTGCCCTTTATTTCGAATCCGTGCCTGTTGATCACATATTGTTGGTTCAGTGTGTGGGAGATATATTTTAACCAAAGCCCTTTTATTTGATGGCGGTTACTTATATAACACTCCATTTACCTAACTAATTCGTTCACCGTTAATTGCATAAGCATTTGCAGTTACTCCTCCATCTCAACGAAGATTACCGTCAATCAACGCTTTGCGACCTTCTGTAAGACTCTGTAAGACCAGAAGTCTAACTACAAATTCCTACTTTTAAAAAATGAAATGGACCAGTATCAGTTCGATTATCGTGTGTGTTTTGTTGCCCGGCTTTACAATGGCGCAATTGATGGCAGAAAAAAATGTTTTTACAAAAGCCGATACATTAAGAGGAAGCATTACTGAATATAGAAAAGGGTGGGATGTCTTAAGATACGAACTAACTGTACAACCTGACATTGTTAACAAAACAATCGAAGGCAAAAACATGATGACCTACAAAGAAGATTTGCCTGTGCGTACTATGCAGATTGATTTGCAGCAACCCTTAATCATTGATAGTATTACAGGTGAAAACAACAATAGTTATAAATTTAAAAGAGATAACAATATATGTTACGTTTACTTAAGAGATAGTGTTGCAAAATTTAAATTTTTACCCGGAATAAGAAAAATTACAATCTATTATCACGGTACGCCAAAAGAAGCGAAGAGAGCTCCATGGGATGGCGGCCTTGTATGGCAATCGGACCTACGAAATAATCCATGGATTGCTACTGCATGCCAGGGATTAGGAGCAAGTGTATGGTGGCCGTGCAAAGATCATCAGAGCGACGAGCCGGATAGCGGCATGACTGTTCATATAATTGCACCAGACACACTAACAGCAGTGAGCAACGGAAGACTACAAAATGTTTCAGCTTCTTCAAATGGTTTAAAGACCTGGACGTGGCAGGTAATAAATCCCATTAACTCGTATGATGTGACTATGAACATTGGGAAATACGTTCATTGGAATGATACTCTAATGGGGGAAGACGGAAAATTAGACCTGCAATATTGGGTGTTAGACTATAATGAAAATAAAGCAAGAAAACAGTTTGAGCAGGTGAAGCCAATGCTACGCAGTCACGAACATTGGTTTGGTAAATACCCTTTCTACGCCGATAGTTACAAGCTGGTTGAAACACCATTTTTAGGCTTGGAACATCAAAGTGCAGTTGCTTATGGCAACAAGTATGAAAACGGTTACCTGGGCAGAGATTTAAGTGGAACAGGATGGGGCTTACAATGGGATTTTATTATTATTCACGAAAGCGGGCATGAATGGTTTGGCAACAGTATAACATCTAAAGATCTTGCCGACATGTGGATACATGAAGGCTTTACAAACTACGGTGAGACCTTATATACTGAAACAATTTTTGGTAAACAAGCCGGCGCAGAATATAATTATGGAATAAGAAAAAATATTAAAAATGATAAAACCATTATAGGCTTCTATGGTGTAAATAAGGAAGGCAGCGGCGACATGTATAATAAAGGTGCCAGTGTGATTAATATTGTAAGGCAAACTATAAACGATGATGAAAAATTCAGGAGTATTTTGAGAGGAATGAACGCTACTTTTTATCACGAGACTGTCACAACAAAACAGGTAGAAGATTACATTTCTAAAGAAAGTAAGATAGACTTTTCAAAGCTTTTTGACCAATATCTAAGAACTACTCAGATTCCTGTTTTAGAATTTTACTTTTCAATAAACAACAGAAAGATTTTTTTTCGGTGGACGAATTGCATAAAAGGATTTGCTTTGCCAATTAACATAAAAACTGAAAAAGAAAGCTTTTTCATTAGTCCAACAGAAAACTGGAAAGATGTAACTCTGCCAAAAAATCTAACTCCGGAATTATTACAGGATGCTATAATAAAGCGTTATTATATTGAGGTAAAGCAAGTAAAATCTAAAGCATAATTTTCAAGCAAACCAGATCGAATGGCGAATATTCGAAAACAGGCGATTATCAGCAGTATTGTAGTATATCTCGGTTTTTTTATTGGTGCTGTTAACACTTATTTTTTTACGAGGAATGGTTCGTTCTCACCCGATCAGTTTGGTTTGACCCGAATATTTTATGACCTGGGACAAAATATTTTCATTTTTGGAAGTCTGGGGTTAATACCGATTATGTATAAATTTTATCCTTATTACAAAGACAATGTAGAGGATAAAGAAAATGATCTGCTCACCCTTGCTCTCACCGGTTCCTTTATAGGCTTTGTGCTTGTTTTAATTGCCGGTTATGTTTTAGAACCTTTGGTTACTAAAAAGTACATTCAAAGAGCTCCGCTTATCCTAACTTATTATTATCTCGTTTTCCCTTTCGGCTTTGGCATGTTATTCTTTTCAGTGCTGGAAGCCTTTTGCTGGAATCTGCATAAAACGATCGTTTCTAACTTTTTAAAAGAAACGGGGATGAGACTAATTGTGCTTATTCTAATTCTGTTATACTTTGCAAAAGTTGTTGACTTCGATATTTTTATAAAGCTGTTTAGCTTAGTCTATCTCATACTATTTGTTATCATCCTCGTATATCTCGTAAGAATTAAAAAATTTCACCTCACTTTTAAGATCAGTAGCCCGACAAAAAAATTTAAAAAGAAAATGCTTAGCATGTGGGCGCTCATTTATGGAGGTGTCATGATTCAAATTGTTGCACAAACCATTGATACTTTTATTATAGCAAGTCTGAAAGGATTGGGAAGTACAGGCGTTTTTAACCTGGCACAATATGCAGCGAACCTTTTGCAGGTGCCACAACGCAGCATACAGTCCATAACAACGGGGGTAATATCGCAAGCATGGAAAGACAAGAACTACGCTGAGATCAACAGAATTTATCAGAGAAGCTGTATTAATTTATTATTACTGGCAGCTTTTATTTTTGGTAATATTTGGCTTAATATCAATGATGCTTTTGCTGTTTTTAATATACAGGACGATTATAGAGCGGGCATTTATGTCGTATTCGTATTGGGTATAGCAAGGTTAATTGATGCCGGAACGGGCGTTAATGGCACCATTATAGGCACATCTGTTTTTTGGCGATTCGATTTTATCAGTGGTGTTGTGTTATTAGCCTTTCGTATTCCTGTAACCTATCTGCTTATCAAAAGATTTGGAATTATCGGTTCTGCATTTGCCGAACTTCTTTCCTATACCGTTTACAATGCAATCAGGTACGAATTTCTAAGGCGGAAGTTTAATATGCAGCCGTTTACAGTAAAAACGGCTTATTCGCTTGCTGTTGCAGCCATTGCATTTGCTATTTCTTTCTTCATATTTAAATCGTCCACCGGAATGTTAAGTATCATAGGCAGGACAGCCGTTTTTTCCGCAGTCTTTATTACGGGCATTTTTTACCTGCAACTGACACCAGACGCCATACAGTTGTATTATAAGTTTAAAGAAAAATGGAAGCGTTAGTGATAAAAAGATCCTCACGTATTTTGCCCCGAAAGATGGTCAATGCATAACGGTTATTCTTTGAATTAATGGCTTCTGGTTATGCAACTTCCTAAATGCCAGATTTTAGAAAGATTGATAACAAATAAAAAGGCAATGTTGGTAAAAAGAAGCGCAATATTAGGTTTGCTAGTCTTATGTAATCTTATTGCTGCAGCTCAATTCAGCGATTCGATCCATCATTATATAAGCTATGCAACTACTGGTGTGCTAAATAAAACAAACGATGCAAGCTCTTATGTCATAACCAATTCGTTGAAGTTTAATATCAATAAGAAAAGTGTAAGACTCAACAGCACCAACAACTGGATTTATGGCGAGCAACAACGAAGGTTGATTAATAATGATTTTACTTCTACACTTGACTTTAATTTATATAAGACGTTCCCACATTTTTATTATTGGGGCCTCGCTAATTACGACAAGAGTTACTCTTTAAAAATCATTAACCGTTTCCAATCGGGCTTAGGAGTTGCATATAACTTAGTAGACAAGCCAAAAGCATGGCTTAATATAAGTAATGGAATTTTATACGAGACCAGCAACCTGCAAGTAAACGATAGCACTACAAAGGTGTTTAAAACGTTTAGAAATTCGTTTCGATTGCGGTATCGTTTGGTTATAAATGAAGTGGTGATCTTTGATGGTCTGCACTTTTTTCAGAACTCATTATCAAGCAAAAACGATTATATCATCAAATCGTCGGGCAACCTTACTTTTAAAATAAAAAAATGGCTGGGATTAACTACTTCAGCTACTTATAACAGAAATCAGCGAACGGATAGAGAAAATCTTTTAATTACTTTCGGGCTCACCGCTGATCAGTATTTTTAATTTAGGCGTCTGAAGAATTGAGATTGAAAAACTCTGTAAAATGGTTCTTGCAGGAAAACCGTCTTAATTTTTTATCAAAAAATTATAGCCTGGGTATAGCGATAAATAGAATGAAGGTTTCGCATTAATAAAAACCCTTGCCACGTTCAATCGCAAGGGTTTTTATTTTTTTATGATCTTTAACTATTCTTACATGTTCTCACGAATATCATGCATAATTTTTCTGGCTATATTATTTGCGGTAGTTTCAAAATTACTTTCTGCATAAATCCGAATGATTGGTTCTGTATTACTTGTTCTTAAATGAACCCA
>JBBPZJ010000346.1:0-5257 GCA_038199395.1 Chitinophagales bacterium | reverse complement strand
TGTTAGGGTGGCAGTACCACTTATGACATTGATGGTATCATTGTGAAGTGCTACGGGGAAAACAGCGACTTGTACCGTGTCTTTAGAATAAAAACCAGCAGCATCTGTCACTGTCAATACAAATTGATAAATACCGCTGACCAAATTAGTCACCTGCTTTATGGGTTCACTGGTAGTTGACATCGTAGCCTGCGCTGGTCCTGATACTTTGTACCAGGAATAAGTACTGATGTTGTGATTGCCAGGTTTAGATGCACTGCCATCAAGTGCAATAGAATTAGTTGGTAAAGTAATGGTTTGATCAGGGCCCGCATTTGCAACCGGACGACGATCATTGCCGGAAAGAGCAGGATAAGGAGTCTCTTTTTTGCATGAACTGAAAAGGACTACACCTGTCACTAAAACACAAACAGCTAATTTTAGTACTTGTTTCATAATTGAAAATTTTAAAGTTCAAAAAATGAATTCTGTCCTGCAATTTTTGGCTGTGTACCAAACTACACTTGATAAAAACTTTCTGCCTTTCAATTAATCGCTTACGACCTTCAATTTCCATTCTAAACTGTCTGTTTTATGTATAATATTACTACTTTTTAAGGTCAATTACAATACGACAAACGGCAATTTTTTCGACAGAAATAAGGAATTTAATGATTAGAGTCTTCGGAGTTCCTTCGAAAGAATGGCAAAAAAAATAGCAAGAAAAAGCAGCAACGCAGGAGCGTTTTAAGATACCCCCCAATCTTTATATTTTAGTTTCCTACATGCTGCTTTTCTGCTTTCCCCTTCTGTCTAATTACCGCATTACAAAATTGGATAGGGTTACATAGTGACTCCCTTTATCATCCTTATAAATATTATACTTTGTAGCATAATAGCCGTGTTTTGCAAAAAACTGCGGCTGCGGGTACGCTACCGAATAGGATGTGCCACTTTCCACCGTTGTCAACGTAACAATGGGAGCAATAAAGGTGAGTTCTCCATTATAAGTACCATATGCCATGGTGTGTTCAACATGGTTGCCAGCTGCAAAAATATTGCTCGCCCAGTGCCTGCCTATTTTAGCTACCGCGTAACTCATAACGTAATTCTCAGGTAGGTAACCGGTTGGAGGATTCGTATCAAATCCGGCCCCGGCAGGAGGAACCAAGGGATTCGCAGGAGCGGGAATAGCCTCTCTTTCTTCATTTGACATCATGAAGAAACGCACATCAAAATGAGCCTCTATATTCCCGGTTGGGGGAAGTCCATGTCCGGAAGCGCTCAATCCTACTACCACATTTTTGAAAAGGGTTGTTTGAATTGCTTCCGGAGGAAGGTTCAAAACATAGGTAGTATTGACCTCCGGCAGCCCAAGAAGAGCATCGTCAGTAAAAATGACCCCTATTTCCTGCGGCACTCCTGCATGGCTAACGGTTATAAAGGTTTGGGCACGTCCTTCCCCTACTTCCACCTGAGGCCCTTTCGTGGTAGTATAATTTGTATTTGTATTTTCCTTCTTACAAGAGCATAAAGCAAGAGCCCCGCCAATAATAAAAAGGTATAAAGCTGATAGTCGCATAAAATAAATTTTTAAATGAATAATCATTTTTTTAACCCCCGGATCCAACATTGTCTAACCTGCTAATGATGCGAACAAACAACTTCTGTTCTAATCACAAACAGCTTTAAACTTGTTATGCCTAAGGCGGCGACTTATCTAAAATAAAAATGAAGCAATTTTTTAACAGGACTACAAGAAAGGTAAAATTTGATAAGAGCATCAATAAGACAGAAAATTGGGTAGTTGCAGCTTTCATAATAATGCACTTTTTATGCTTAAAAAATCAGGGTATAATGCTTAATAAAATTTGTAAGTGAAGTCATGCTATCAAAAAAAGTTTTCACTACTAAAGCTAATTTGTCTTGTACGAGGTCCACTTGCTTCGCCATCTTCAACAGTTCTAATAGTTTAAATTATTAGCGCTAATTAACCTTTCGGAGCGCCCCAATTACAACTTATTTTTTGTGAGCAATAGACGTTCTTCCACGTTGCTATCATTATCAAAACAACCTTTTATTTATACCTGTTTTGGAATACGGTGTATCCATTTCCAATTCGAAATCATAAACGGTCGTTTTGCCATTTATACCAATAGTAAATGCATCAGCATTTCCTATAAAATGATCTGCCATGGGTATGCCGCCCGCCTGTAATCGTACGCCTCCTCCATTCTTCCCATTTACGATGCGGGCATTTGGATGTCGAGCGATAAAATTTGATAAACTGTACAAAGGAGGACTCATATTCGCTGTTTTATCGTCCAAAGACCAGGTTACCCATGCACCATTTAAAGCGTCCCATGTCTGCCAAACGTTCTGACGTACACGGTGCTGCCACTTTATTGCTTTATCGTTGGTATCCTTTGGGTTAAACCAACCATATTTTGTAGGAATTCCCGTGGTGTCGTCTGTATTTTGAAATCTTGGGTCAAAAAACATATGAGTATCTGCTGTTCCGTCACCATCGGCATCTACCTGTAAAACAATAAAAGGTGCATCAAGTTTTGAATCGGCTTTTTGAACAAACGTAGCATAACTTAATTGTGTAATGCTCGCCATGAGAAGACCGGAATAGTCGCTATTTCTCATTCTAACAAAGCGGGCGTGACCATTTACCGGTGCATAAAACTCCAGGCTGCCTTTCTGTAAGGGAGGTTTTAACGGGCCGGTTGCATAACCGATTTTGCCCAAACACTGTTCCTCCTTCGCCCACCCGTGGGGATACCTGTTGGTTACTGTAACGATTGATTGAGAAAGAATACTTGTTGAGCATAAAACAAATACGGGGACAAATACTTGTTTGAAAAAGTAAGTTGTGTTTGTGAACATATTAAGGAGATTTAAAAAACTAATGTTGAAAAAGCGACTGTAAAAGCAAGGTAGCAACACTTACAACTAAAGTATTTTATAGTCGATTAGCGCTTGTATTCTTAGATATAAAGCGGGTAAAACAGTTGAATGGTTTTAATAGAGAAACAGTGCTGTTTATCGTAAAAAATAGTAGTTCGTCGACTCTTCATTTTTATGCTGGTACAAGCCAAAGTAATATGCTTATTTTGTCTTGTCAACCGGAAAAAATATGGACATCAATCAATCAAATAATTTCTTGTTCTCTTCAAAATACCGTGTGTGGAGGCATGTAGTGTTTTGGATAGCTCAAACAATATTCTCCACACTGGTTTTTTTAAGTTCAGTTCCGGATATATGGAAGAATTTATCAGGTAACATCTTTTGGCTCCCTGCAAGAATGCTTTATTGCTATCCGTTAATTTATTGGGTAATCCCTCAATACCTGTTGAAAGGAAAGTATATAAAATTCAGTTGGATAATTTTACTTTGGGCTGTTGCAGGAGTGTTCCTGAACAGCTCGTTCAGAGCTTACATTTTCATTCCTTTAGAGGAATACCTACATTTAAACAAGATCAACAAAAATCCATGGCAACAAGGAACTTATTTAGTGCTTACTACAACTGCCGGCATTACAAGCATAATCATTTTATTTAAACATTGGCTAAAAAAACAGCAGGAGTGGTTGCAGGCTGAAAAAGAAAAAGTAACCGCTGAATTACAACTGCTAAAAGCACAGGTGCATCCTCATTTCTTATTCAACACTTTAAACAATATTTATTCCTTTTCGCTTGAAAGCTCTCCTAAAACACCTGAATTAATTCTCAAGCTTTCGTCGCTGCTAAGTTATATGCTGTACGACTGTAAAGCAGAACAGGTGTTGCTTGAAAAAGAAATAGAAGTGATGAAAGACTATATTGACCTTGAAAGAGAGAGATACGGTAATAAGATAGAGATATCATGGAATATTGATGGCGAAGTAGAAGATAAATGTATAGCACCACTTTTGTTACTGCCATTTTTAGAAAATGCATTTAAGCATGGCACATCCGAACAGTTGGATAAACCATGGTTAAGTTTTGACCTGGTAGTAAAACAAAATTCAATGAAATGCAAGGTCGTGAACAGCAAGAATGAATTTGTACCAGTTAGTCAACAAGGTATCGGCGTTGAAAATGTAAAAAAACGGCTCCATTTTTTATACCCTGGTAAATATGAACTTAAGATAAATGATGAGGGCGACTTCTTTGTCGTTTCCTTGTTGCTGGAATTAATAAAAAGTAAGGCTGAGCAATCTACTATCTCAAATGTCTCAAAACCTGTTGCTGAAAAAGCTGCTTTATGAAACTCCATTGTTTATTAATTGATGATGAACCACCAGCCTTAAAGGTTTTGGAGTCACATATTTCTCAAATTAACGGGCTTGAGATAGTGGCTCAATGTAAGAATGCGTTGGAGGCTTTGGATGTATTAGGCAGTAAAACAGTTGACCTGATGTTTCTTGATATAAAAATGCCTAAGATATTAGGTACGGACTTCTTAAAGAATTTATCTCACCCACCAAAAGTGATTTTTGTGACTGCTTACCGGGACTATGCGGTGGATGGGTATGAGTTGGACGCAGTAGACTTCCTGGTAAAACCGGTTTCATTTGAGCGGTTTTTGAAAGCAATTACCAAAGTAAAACGAACGATGGGACATGAAACAATCAGTCCTGTTAATGATCAAAAAACAAACACCGATGCGTTTGTTTACCTGAAGGTAGATAAGAACATGCAGAAGGTTTACGTCGATGACATCCTCTATATTGAAAGCTGGAAGGATTACATAAAAGTTTTTCTTACAACTGGCAAAAGCGTTCTTGTTAAGCAATCGATAAGCGCAATGGAAAACCTGCTATCGGATCATAAATTCTTACGGGTTCATAGAAGCTTTATGGTTTCGGTGGATAAGATTAATGGTTACAATGCCCTTTCTATACAACTCAATTCCACAGAGATTCCTATCGGTAGATTATATAAGCAAGCCGTTATGGAAATACTGCAAGCTGAAAGATGATTTTTAAAATCTAGGTGTATGAAAAAGATCACAGTCACTTGTTGGGCCCGCTTTTTAGACAAGGTGGGTGAAGAAGTTAAGTTCGTCGACGCATGCTTGTGTACTAAAAGAATTTTTAAGGGTACTGTCCTGCTGCCTTTTGTTTTTGTATTGTTTTCAACTTTTGCTTCTGGACAGAAAGTAATAATTAGTGGAACTGTGAGAGCCGCTGAAGGACCGTTGGCGGCAGCAACGGTTGCGGCAGGAAAAGCAACCGTAGTTACTGATAATAACGGCCGGTTTTCCATTCCGCTTAACCCCGGCAATCATA
>JBBPZJ010000345.1:0-3595 GCA_038199395.1 Chitinophagales bacterium | reverse complement strand
TTCAACTCACTTTACACTTACCTAACCGCTAACGTTCAGCACCTAACCCCTTAGGGAAAAGCACCTTAGCGTGGTTTGATAGGTTTGTCTGTCAACCCTATCAATAGGCCATCCTTTTTTTCAAAAGAACTCTATCATCTAAACAACAACTTATCAGGACACAATGTCACTCACTTGTACTCTAAACCTATATTCGCCACTGTCTCCAACAGTCTTATTTTAATAAGAAAATGAACACAGATAACTCAATAAAATAATGAGAAACTCTCAAAATCAGGTTTCGAGGCGCAAAGGTAAGGATTACACGCGTAAAAAAAGGAAAGGAGAGTTAATAAATGCTGAAAGTTAAACGTCAATAAGATAGGTATAGGCAGCTGGTTTATTCGACAATAAGTTGTTTACTTCCGGTTCTTGAAACCGTTACTTTACGGTTACTATAATTTAATGAAGATCTTATTTGTTTTACTTGCTTTTTCAATACTTCATTTTCTTTTTTCAGAACCTTTAATTGCTGCTCCTGTTCATTCAACCTCTCCTCCACTGAACCTACTTTAGCACCTGATGTTGTAGTGTCAATATTTGGGCTTACCATTTCATTTGCATGCTGAGCGTTTGTAAGATGAGCGTATGAAACAAGCAAACATATTATTAGAAGTTTTTTCATAGTAGTAAGTTTTTAGATTAAAAAATGCTTAAAAGCAAATTTAAACCTGTTGGTCACAACGTGGAATATATAAAAGAAAAAAATTAGTTAACATTAAGGAGGTAACAAAAGGAAGCTCTTTTTAACATGAATTATAAAAGGTCGGTTAAGCCGTCCTTTTCCTTCCTCCGATATTTGGCAGAAACCCGGTTAAAAGGCCAATTAAAGGAAGAAAAGAACATACCTTAAATACATTTTGAATGCTGGTGCGATCGGCAAGTACCCCCAACAGAGCAGATCCCAATCCTCCCATCCCAAATGCAAAACCAAAGAAAAGACCGGCTACAGTTCCTACTTTACCTGGTAGTAGTTCCTGCGCATATACAAGGATAGCAGAAAAGGCCGATGCAAGAATAAACCCAATAAAGACAGTTAAAATACTGGTCCAAAACAGTGAAACATAAGGGAGTAATATAGTGAAAGGGGCAGCACCTAAAATTGAAAACCAGATAATATACTTACGGCCGAAGCGATCGCCAAGCGGACCACCTAATAATGTTCCTGCAGCAACAGAAAATAAAAAAATGAATAAGTAGAGTTGTGAATTCTGAACAGAAACATGAAATTTATCTATCAGGTAAAAAGTATAATAATTAGAAATACATGCCAGGTAAAAGTATTTAGAAAAAATTAGCACCAGTAATATGACTACTGCTCCTGTTATTCTGGCTTTAGATAACGCCGGCCCCGTTTTTATTCCGCTTCCTGCTTTTCCTTTTATCCGATGCATATTGCTGCCGTACCAACGGCCCACATTTACTAACAAAAAAATAGCAAGTAAGGCAAGCACAGAAAACCATAAAATAGAGGTTTGCCCGAAAGGCACAATAATAGCAGCAGCTAATAGCGGTCCTACCGCACTACCTGCATTTCCTCCTACCTGGAATATAGACTGGGCTAGTCCTCTCCTTCCACCGCTCGCCATAAAGGCAACTTTGCTCGCTTCGGGATGAAATACCGAGGACCCTAAACCTACCAACGCAACTGATACCAGTAGTATACCATAGCTATGATTTAAAGCCAAAACAATTAGACCGGTCAAGGTAAGAGACATGCCTACCGCAAGGGAAAACGGCTGCGGTTTTTTATCGGTAAAAAAACCAACAAATGGCTGCAGCAACGAGGCGGCAAGTTGAAAGGTCAAAGTTATTAAGCCGATCTGGGAGAAACTCAAAGAATAGGTTTCTTTAACCAAAGGGTAAATAGAAGGAATTAAGGATTGTATTGTGTCATTTAGTAAATGGGAAACGCTAATGGTTAAAAGAATCGGAAACACAGTTTTCTCTGCCAGCCCTTTTGTCACTTCTATTGTTTCTGATCCTAGATTGTTTTTTGCTTCCTTTATCATATTTGTCAAAGTTATAAGAACGACGCTTTAAAATTAAAAATGAGATGTAAAGAGAATGAGGTAATCCTCCTGAATTTTAGAATAAATGTCTTCAAACCAAATGGTACTTTTTCTATATTATGGTTAACAAGCAGATCATAACAGATTATAGAACAAGGAATTGTACCTCAAATACACAATATTTGCAGGATTGTCTAAGAAGTGATGAAAGTACAGTGTTGCAATAACCAAGAAAACTACCAACAAAAGAAATGCAGCATCTTAAAATAAAATTACTAATTCAACTCCAATAAAATAATATCAACATTAACTCGTTTTAAAAATAAAGTTGTAAAAAATGGATTGTTATAAATTGAAGGAGAAGCTCGAAAAAAATTGTTGCCATATTCACGGAGATGCTGCCTATTTAACTGTTCTAGAGAGTGAAACTATAGAAATGAAAACGTGCTGCCTTTTGTTCAGGCATCAGCTATTATTGATGGCAGGTGAAGATGACAACCTTATAGCTACTTCCTGATTTATCTAGGGAAAACTTATCCGTTATTGAAAAAAAACCTTTTTCAATCCTTTCCGCTCGTCATAGACTGGAAAGCAATGATTTTTAGTCTGAAAGAGCAAGTATCAGCAACTGTTTAAAATGCATAACGGATAGGGCAATACGGCATTTGCTCATGCACCATATCCACTAAAGTATCTACCAGGTCTTTTTTAAGCCCGCGTTTGTAACGCACATTTCTTCCCCCGGTTTGGCTGTATTTTACTTCCTGTAATTCGGGTCTCCATAAAACCTCCTCTGCTTTCGGATGCCAACCCATGTTTACTTCGTGCAGTTGCTGGTTATGAGTGAGAAAGATAATTTCTGCTATCAGTTGCTTTTTGCTTTTCTCGTTCAGCTTATCGTTTATTTCGTCGAAAACCAACTGCCAGTCATCTTCCCATCCTTCATAAAAAATAACCGGCGCAAAGTTCACATTTACTTCATAGCCCGCATCTACAAAATCATTTATAACAGCTATGCGATCACTAATCGGAGTAGTGCGCACATCAACCAATTTACTCATTTTATGAGGCATCAGGCTAAAGCGAATTCTTGTTTTTAATTGAGGATCATAAGTAAGCATTTCCCTGTTTACAAACTTGGTTGCGAAGGTTAATTTGGCATTTGGTATCTCTTTGAACAGGTTCATCATATCCTTTACATTATCACAAATGGCAGCATCAGCACTGCAGTCTCCGTTCTCTCCTATTTCGTACACCCAATACTTATCATCTATGTGGTCCGGTGTTTTAAACTCACCCTGTTTGGCTGCATGGCGCCGCAGGTAAGTGCAGATCTGCTCAATATTTACAAAAAGGGATATCGGATTTGCAAAACCTTTTCGCCTGGGGACATAACAATACGAACACGCCATGGTGCATCCGTTCGATTGAGAAGGAGCAACCCAATGAGAACTTCTCGTATTGGCTCTGCAACTCAACGATTTCTTTGTACCTAACACAATAATATTTCTCTTGATTTTTGTCCAGTCTTCAATAGATCCCTG
>JBBPZJ010000344.1:0-3683 GCA_038199395.1 Chitinophagales bacterium | reverse complement strand
ATAATATTTCCAATTATGGCATTTGCTTTAAAATTCAGCGGAACCATTGGAGTGGCAATACCGTCAACATAATCATCGGAGCCTGCAGACAATACCACGTTTGGAGCTGTAGTAGAGAATTGGTCAAAAAAAACAGTCGCATTTCTGCCACCGATGATTTTTGTCCCGGAGCTTATATGCACATTTTCTGTTAGTTCTAAGCAAGTGGAAATATAGGTGAAATCATCAATTATGCAATTGTCGCCAATAGAAACGAGTTCAGGGTATCTTATTCTTGCCGTCTTTCCAATAATGACATTCTTACCGCAATGTTTAAGTTTACCGACATCAAAAAAGATGTTATCCATTATTAAATCATTTCTTTATCCTGGTCTACCGATGTAAACGGGCCGGGTTTTACTTCCACAACTTTTGTGTTGTCTTCAAGAATAAAATAGCCGTGTCCAACATTAAAAATAATACCCAGATCACCAGCCGATAATTCTTCCTGGTAAAAAATATGGTTGTTTTCATCATAAAGCTCCACACGTAGTCTTCCCGACATCAAAACAAACGTTTCCTGTGTTTGATTTATAACCCGGGAATTTTGTTTATGCCTGTGGGCTTTCAATACTTTATCCTTATTGTAGTTCCATGTACCGGCTTGTATATAAGTGGTATCAGGTGTTAGGAAATCAAGACCTTCTTTCCACTCATCGGCCTTATGGAAAATCGCAACCAGTTCGTCTTTATATGTTATTGGCTTCATTGTTCTAAATAACGTTGTATGGTAAGTAGCTGTCGTAGTATTGAAAAACTTTCAATAATTGCCGTATTCCATCATCCAAAGTTCTGGTTGGCACAAATCCTTTTGATCTGATCTTATCGTACGAAACTATGAAATGACGAAGGTCTTTATCTTTAATCGAGCTGTCGATAATGTTATAATCTACATATTTTTTAACGGCTTCGGCAATTTCAAGTTTAGAGAAATTAAGTGAGTCTCCTCCCGCATTAAATACTTTGCCCTCTTTCAATGCATCAAAATTTTCAAGACCAAATATGTAACAATCTACCGCATCATCAATATGAATAAAAGTTCTTTTAGCGAAGCTGTCGAATAGTATAACGACACCTTCTTTCAATGCTTTATAAGCAAAATCATTTACCATCAAGTCCATTCTCATCTTAACACTAAAGCCAAAAACCGTAGCGAACCTGAAGCTTATTGAATTGTCTTTACCCGAAACAATTTTCTCTGCTTCATATTTAGTAACACCATAGTGGCTTACGGGACTAATTTCTGTTTCCTCGGTACATTTATCGCCGCTTTTGCCATAGAAGGAAGTAGTGGAAGCATTAAACAGCATTTGATGTTTACTCATGCCGTCCACCAGTTGGCGGGTAGCTTCAATATTAATTTGTTGGGCTGATGCGGGGTTGGCAGCGCAGGCAGGGAAACCACTTATTCCAGCAAGATGAAAAACAGCATCATACTCATGAAGACTTGCTATCTTATTTCTTATATCCTGTTTTATAACATGAAATTTCTCGTACTCTGCAAGGTGAAGAATTGAATTAAAGCCGTACATAAAATTATCCAAAACCGTTACATCATATCCTTTGTCTAACAGTGCTTTGGTCAATCTAACTCCTTTATAACCAGCACCCCCAGTCACTAATATCTTCATTTTATTTATTCTGAATTTTGGTAAAAATAAATTAAAAACTTAAAAAGGTTTAAAGTTCTTTTGATTACGCCAAGGGTAAAGGGATTAGTGCAGCACTGTCTTCGAAATCAATTTTACTATCGCAATAAAGTTTGGGAGTACTTCAATTAACGTTTAAGGAGGCTGGGACTAAAAGTTTAATAATCAATATATATATACAAGAAGAGGCCGTCCAAAACTAGGTTTTAAGACGACCTCTTCTTGTATTGACCCTTCAAAATCTAGTCAGCAATTTTGCATTCTGCAACAACGAGACATGCGTTTGTTCCACCATAAGGGTCTCCAATTCTTATTGAAATATAACCATGCTTGGTATAAACCGGAAAGCTTTCGCTCTTGACCGTCGTACCGCCTTTGTTATTATAATTACCCGTACAAGTAGTAACCAAATAGTTGTCACTACCAATAAGATGCTTTGCAGTTGTGTAATACCATATATCATTTTGAATAAGGGAGGAGTTTTTAAAAACGTTTACAAAAGTAAATTCACTGAAATCAACACCCTGAATTGGAGGAATACCATCATTGGAAAATGGGTCGTATTTTATTTGTGGTACAACATCAGCAAAACCGCCTCCTCCATTTCCTTTCCATTTGTAATAAATAGTCTTATTTGTAAAGCCCACCTCAGCCTTCGTCTGTAACCTTACTCCCAGGCGATAAGCTTGTCCAAACATTTTAATTCCTTCAGCATTTGTAATATAAGTAGTTGGTGATGGCGACACTAAAGCCAAAGTACTGTAGCTGAACACATTCCACGAACCAACATCCATTAAAAAGGCTGTATCCTTTGACGGAATTAATACCGTATCGATAACAGTTTTTGTTTCAATAACAGTTTTCTTACAAGAAGATGTTAGAAACATAACAGGAAAAAAGGCCAGTAAAACTAAACTTCCGTATTTCATTAATTATTTTTTATTACAACGGAAAATTAAGAAGAAAAATTATAAGGTTTAATTTAAATATAGCCTACCTATATTTATAATTTTAGTTATTTACCGGAGTGATTCGAGAATATTGCAGTTTCACGAGCAGTGAGCTTAAGAAAGGTTTTTGGTAAATAAAGTCGAGGTCTAAAAAAGCCGCTACCAAAGTTGTAGCGGCTAGTCTTATAAATTTAAAAAATTAGAATTATAAATGAGACTGTATCTTTTTGTCTAAAACAGACTTAGGAACAGCTCCTATTTGTTTGTCAACTACTTTGCCACCTTTCACAAAAAGGATTGCGGGAATAGAAGTAATGCCGTAATTAACGCTTAGCGTAGGATTTTGGTCAACATTTACTTTTCCTATATTTACACGACCGTTGTATTCTTTTGACAACTCTTCTACAACGGGTCCGATGGCACGACAAGGTCCACACCATTCAGCCCAAAAATCTATTACTGTAAGTTTATCGCTATCTAAAACAGTCGATTGAAAGTTCGCATCTGTGAATTCTAAAGCCATAAAAATTATTTTAAAAGTTTAGTTTATTGTGTATGTAGTTTTGAACTACTCCTAAAGAAGGAACAAATTTGCAGCCAATAAAGCAAATGTGCTTTTTTGGCTTCTCCACATACGTTAATATGTCATTTTATGGCAGTTGTGTGACGGTTTTAGCTTTAATACTGCTGATTATTTAGCTCTTTGCAAGGTTCCAAATGGTAGTTTTAAACGCTGCAAGTCAATCGATATTCGAAGTATTGAAACAACCCAATACTCCGATTTTTTCTTTACATGTTTATTTTTCTTTAGATGTTTGTTTTTACATACTAATCATTTTGTCTGCCACAATGCTTTGCGGCATTACATTACTCATGCCTGCCGTTAGCTTGTTTTTTAAACCCCAAATGATTTTATCCTCTCCAATCATCAATGCTTCATAGCCATTTTTTGCAACTTTTACCGGGTCAGACAATTTTGACTCCAGAATTTTAGAATCCTGCATGTCTGCTTTACTAAAGAAATCGGGGTCTGTAGCACCCGGTT
>JBBPZJ010000343.1:0-15210 GCA_038199395.1 Chitinophagales bacterium | reverse complement strand
GGCGTATCCATGCTTGGCTTAGCAGATGCTGCCGAAAGTATCAGCTTAAAATCAGTGGGAGCCAAAATTACTTTTGAGCAACTCATTAACGACGCTCCCTTGCCTGCCATCATCCACTGGAGTCAATATCATTTTGTTGTACTAACTCCCAAATCAGATAAAAACAACCTGGTTATTGCTGATCCTGCAAAAGGCCTGATAAAACTGAACAAGAGTGATTTTTTAAAACATTGGGTTTCCACTACCGAAAATGAAACAGGAAAAGGCATTGTACTTTTATTAGAAAGTACACCACAGTTTAAAGAAATGGACTTTTCTGATGATGGGCAGGCGGAGAAAAAGAAAGTAGGATGGGATTTTTTATTCAGTTATATAACAGAACACAAAGCCTATTTTTTCCAGATATTACTTGGCTTGCTTATAGGCAGCATGTTACAACTTATTTTTCCTTACCTAACCCAAAGCATTGTTGATACTGGCATTAATAGCCAAAACCTTAATTTCATACAAATTGTTCTGGCGGCTCAACTCATGCTGCTGTTTTCTCAAACAATGGTAGAGTTTATCCGCAGCCGTATTTTATTGCATATCAGCACCCGCATAAGTATTTCCCTGCTTTCAGGGTTTTGGGCAAAACTGCTGAAACTGCCTATGCAATTTTTCGACAGCAAACATCCCGGCGATATCATTCAGCGCATTGGGGATCATCACCGTATTGAGAGTTTTTTAACCGGTACAGCCTTAAATACTTTTTTTTCTATTTTCAATATTTTTATTTACTCCTTTGTGCTGCTTAGTTATAATACCAGCATATTTTTAATTTTTGCTGTTGCCAGCTTTTTGTATTTGTTATGGATACAGATTTTTTTAAAGTACCGCCGACAGTTAGATTATAAACGTTTTTCGATTGCATCAAAAGAAAATAATGCCACTATGCAATTAGTGTATGGCATGCAGGAAATAAAACTTAACAATGCCGAAAACACTTACCGCTGGGCATGGGAAGGTTTACAGGCGGGATTATTTAAACTCAACTTTAAAAGTTTATCGCTTCAGCAGTACCAGCAAATGGGTGCATTTTTTATTAACCAGGGCAAAAATATCCTGATAACTTTTATTGTCGCCAAATTGGTTATTGAAGGCAAACTTACCTTAGGGATGATGTTAGCGGTTCAATATATCATTGGTCAACTTAATAGCCCGATTGAACAATTAATTGGTTTTACCCAACAGGCACAGGATGCGAAAATTTCGCTGGAACGTTTAAACGATATTCATTCATTAGATGATGAAGAGCCTGCGCATAAACATTTTAATCATTACCTGCCGGAGGAACATGATATTCTTATAAAAAATCTATCATTCACTTACCCCGGAGCTGGCAACGAGCCTGTATTGAAAAACATTAACTTAACCATTCCGCAAGGCAAAATAACAGCCATTGTAGGTATGAGCGGAAGCGGAAAAACTACCCTCATTAAACTGCTGCTTCGTTTTTATGATAACTACAAAGGAGATATTTATTTGGGTAATGCGAGCTTTAAAAGTATCAGCCCTAAGTTCTGGAGAAGTGTAAGCGGAGCAGTAATGCAGGACAATTTTGTTTTCAATGATAATATCCGCAAAAATATTACGGTTGTCAATGAAAAGATTGATGAGCAACGACTAATTCATGCTTGCAAAACAGCCAATATTCTATCTTTTATAGAATCGCTGCCTTTAGGCTTTTATACAAAATTAGGAGCCGAAGGCAATGGTATAAGCGGCGGACAAAGACAGCGTTTATCTATCGCAAGGGCGGTGTATAAAAACCCTGAATTCATTTTCTTTGACGAAGCCACTAACTCTTTAGATGCCAATAATGAAAAAGTGATACTGGAGAACCTGCAACAATTTTTTAAAAACAAAACGGTGATTGTTGTTGCTCACCGCCTTAGCACTGTAAAAAATGCAGATAAAATTGTAGTGATGGAGAATGGAGAAATAGCCGAAGAAGGCACACATGCAGAACTCACTTTTAAGAGGGGAAAATATTACGAGTTAGTGAAAAATCAATTAGAGTTGGGAAATTAATCTTATTAATCATAAACCAATGTTATTAATTTAAGGAGCTAAGTGACCATTTACAATTTATGGATAGTATCAGCGTCATTGCGAGGAGGTACGACGAAGCAATCTGCTTTATAATAATCAAAATCCTTGTAGTTCAAAAAAGCAGATTGCTTCGTTCCTTGCAATGACGAGCTGTATTTCATTTATCAAGCATACTTTTATATTAATGACATGGAATCAAAAACCCAATTAATTCTCCTTTAGGGCAATGTTATTTTGTGCTTGTGAGGACACGAGCACGGCAAGTTCGCCGGGGTTTGTGTCCTCACAAACCGCTTAACTAAATAATAGTGCTTTTTGGGGAATTTTGGGGCAAAATCAATTAGAGCTTGGAAACTGAAAAATACTTACCACCACCAGATGCCATCACCCGGTCCGGGAATGTACTTATGATTAAGAATACATTTTCTGATCACGGTGACGAAATAGAGGAAATTATTTCTAAAAAACCGCCTTTCCTTGTCCGGTGGGGAACAGTTTTTTTCTTTTTCTTATTATTGTTTATTGGATTGATTTGCTGGTTTATTCAATATCCTGATATTGTCACAGCTAAAGCCAAACTCACTTCTCTTAATGCACCAAAAACGGTTATTTGCAGAACAGATGGAAAACTGGTTAAGCTTACAATAAAAGATAATGATTTCATACAGGCGGGCACTATCATTGGTTTTATAGAAAGCACTTCTGACCATGATCAGGTGGTTGCACTTTCAGCAAACATAAATACCCTGGCGGTGCAATTTTCTAAAAATAATGCGATGACTCTTTCGAAGTTTTATATTCACCCTTATCAGAATTTAGGCGAATTGCAGCAGGCTTACCAAACTTTTTCACATGCTTTTATTGATTTTAGAAATTATTTGCATGGAGGATTTTACGAAAAAAAGAAAATAATACTCGGTAATGATTTATCAGACATAAAACGTTTAAATAATCATCTTGCCGAACAAAAAGTTTCCCAGCAACAAGATGTTGCCCTTGCCGAAAAAACATTTGAGATGAATGAGATTTTAAAGAAAGAAAAAGTGATATCAGAACTGGAATATCGCAATGAAAAAAGCAAGCTGCTCATGAAGCAATTAGCTATTCCTCAAATAAACGAAGCCATAGTTGGCAATGAAACTCAGCAAAATGAAAAACGAAAAGAGATAATGGAATTGGAAAATACGATTGCACAACAAGCATCTGTTTTTCAACAGGCATTAAATACATTTAAAAGCGAAATAGATGAATGGAAGAAGAAATATTTACTGGTAGCTCCTGTAAATGGGAAAATAAGTTTTGTAGGTTTCCTACAGGAAAACCAGCAACTGAAGGCGGGTCAAACAGTATGTTTTATTAACTCCGGCAATAGTGAATATTTTGCCGAAACATTTATTCCACAGGAAAACTTTGGCAAAGTAAAAAAGGGCGAAAAGGTATTATTAAAATTTCCATCCTATCCAAGCCAGGAATTTGGAAGCGTTACAGGTGAGTTAGATTTTATATCAGCCATACCAACAGACAGTGGTTATATAGCTAAAATAATTTTACCAAGCGGTTTAAAAACAAATTATAATAAAGAGATCCAATACAGGGAAGGTTTGACGGCTAATGCAGACATTATTACAAGGAACATGCGTTTAATTGAAAGGTTGTATTATAATTTAAGGAAAGATGTGCAACGTTAGAGTAATCTTGTCTGAATAGGATGTATCAATATTAAAGGAAAGCGGTCTCTAGCTTTATAGTTTTCTCTCGGAGGCTCTATTTTATCTGGTAAAGTAACTTGTTTGCAACACGAACAAGAGGATTTTTGAGCAGTGAGTTTATCTGATAGGGAGGAATCAGCATCGATTGCTGCTGATTATATGTTTTGCAAACCATTTTTTAATTAAATGGTTCCGCTTTTTCATACTATTTAATTATTAGAAGTTGTAATTACTAAACCATTTAGCTTAAAGCGGTTTTTAAAATTATAAGAAAGGGCGTCCTTTTTGCCTGCCTTGCCTGTCAATTATTGACACGTTCTTTCGTGCTCACTCTTGCACAGGCCTGGCTTTGTAAGTTTTCTTTTTTCAATGCTTGGTGTTGTTGCAAGACTGTTCCTGTTTAAATTTGGGTTTTACAAAGACCCGGTCGATAGCTTGTCGTTTATCGGCTACTATGCCTCTTTCGATACATTATCTGATCTCTTTTTTAAAATCTGTTTAAACAAATCATCTCCGTAAAGTTGTCAGTCCGGTTTAAGGTACTGAGCGGGAAGAAGTTGGTCAACATCGTAACAAACAAAGTAAAGGATGTCCATAGCCATACTAACGTATTAATAATACGAGGGTTGCTGCCTAGGTTTATGGCCTGTGCTGGGCATCGCTTAACGATTTATAAAGCCTACTTGAACCCTCAAAAACAATTTTTGCCACCTCTAATGATTGAGTTCCCGCTAGAATTAATCATGTTTGTTTTAAATTAATTCAACAATTAAAGTAAAACAGTAGATTTTGAAAATAAGCAGCAAAACCTTTGTTTTTCTGTTCACGCTGTGATAATTTTAGTACTAGGAATAAAATTGATACTAAATGAAAGTGAAATACATCCGCTGGAGCACATTAAATCAGACAGGTGGTAGGCAGTTGGTAGATGCGAAAGATTTTGATTTGATTATCCAGGAGCAAATAAGCGGATCAGTTGCATTTGCTAAGCGGCCTAAAGGTCAAGAAGTATTAAAACTGATAAAGGCAGGGAAAGTTTCGGATCTGTTCGTTGAAGAGTTTTCGCGGCTGGGCCGTAATGCTTATGATACATTGACAACGCTTCAAACATGTGAAGAGCACGACGTCAACGTCCACATTCAAAACATGAATTTAAGCAGTAAGGTAAATGGTAAGGTAAATCCTGCTTTTAAGATGTTTAGCTATATGATGTCGGTTATTGCTGAGCAGGAACGAGAGCAGATCAGGGAAAGAACGGAAGCGGGTAAGCAACTGGCCAGGCAAAAAGGTGTTGTATTTGGAAGGAAGTTCGGGACCAATGAAAGAAAGGCAGATTTTTTAGCTAAGGAAGGCAGTAAAAAAATATTGAAGTATCTAACAGACGGGGATTATTCAATAAGGGAAATTAGCAAACTTACAGAAGCGTCTACAGCAACAATAACCAAGGTAAAGAGGGTAGCTAAAGAAATGAAGGTGTTAACAGTTTAAGGGTATAAAGCAAGGATTACTTCTTAAAGCCTTTACTTCCTGCAGATGCCGCTTTAGCGTATTCAAACTTATCAACCATAGATTTACCCATAGTTATTTTAATATTACCAGGTAGGGTTTTAACCTTGGTTTTCTCTTTCACGGTATGAGTTTCTTGCTGCTTCATTACCCCGAAGTTAGCAATTACTTCCTTTTTACCAAAATTGAATAATAAACTTTATCTTTTTCAAAAGGTTCAAATGGCTGTCCTTCAAAAGCTCCTCTTACTTCAAAATCTGCCTGTATCTCTTCTAAATACCATCCCGTCATAAAGCTGTAGCTGCGCTTCTTATCATCCGTATTGCCTGAAACGAATATTTCCCGCTCCGGGTGTATGTCCATGTACTCTTGGACAATATTGCCAATTGTAGCAAATACTTTCCTTGCATCCCCATTGCCAGACAGCTCATCAAACTCCATTTGGCCAGTTCGAAGGTCAATGTCTCCCATTGCCAGGTTATACCGGTTCGGCTCCAGTAGGGGCTGGAATAAGATGCCCTTGTAAATGTCTCCTTGTTTACCTGTACTGACAAACCAATAAACGTCTTTTTGCAATAATGATATTTCGTACTTACTCAGTTTCATAGCATCCGTTTAAAGAATCTTTTTAAAAATGCTTTGAAAGCAAAATAAAAATCCGTAGCAAAACGATAAAGTTTGTTTTGGATAAGAAAGCTTTTAACCACTGGCTGATTCAATAATAGCAAACCTAAACAATTCTGTTTCCTATTAGAGGTCAATTAGTAACCATTTCAGATTAGGTTATAAAGTAGCGAATGGATAAATGGCAGTTCCAACTGTAGGAAGACAGGCTCGACACCCCTGTATCAGCAAATTATGGTGGTTGTAGCTGGGAGTGGAAAGAAAACAAAAGTGATAATGCTAAGGGTTTGTGGAACGTTCTACTATAATGGACAATAAGTAACTTAACTTTTGAAAAGAAAAAAGGAAAAAAAAGAAAGCTTTTGTATTTGTGGGGGTGGTTAAAAGTCGAAAAGGAAACGGAATAAATGAGGGCGTTTTTTGAGCGTGGCTTTGTGTTTATGCTGTAGTCTTTTTTGCTTTTTTTATAGGGTTTGTGTGCAGCCATCCCCACTAACTTCGCTGCCTTTTTTATATTGATTTCTTATAAAAATAATAATCAGTGCAGGATCGCTCTAAAGCAACTTGCCACTTGCTAATGTTCATCCCGCACATAAGAGACTCTCACTCTCTGGTTTCTTATTGCTAAGAACTATATTTACCATTCAGGCGCACAAGCGGTTTATGCAAGTGCTAAAGGACGTTGGAGCAATCGGCAGCAGAACTTTATGCTGCTTTTGTTTGGGCTGGAGATTCTTTTTTAAGCAGAAGCTTTTATCTTCAACCTGTAAACATTTTTCAACTTCGGTTGCCAGGCGCTTTTGTAATTCTATTACCGCACCTACATAAAGCCGTAAACGTTAGCGGCAAGCAATGAGCCAAGAAAACTCCATCATGTCAATTAACATAGATAAACCTGTTTCGCACTTAAATGAAGATTGGTTCCAGCGATATGAATTTGCTAAACGAATTGCTGCAATTGTTGGAAGGAATATGAATTCAAATTCGTTAACCGTTTCAATCTATGGCAAGTGGGGACAAGGAAAAACTACGCTACTTAATTTTATTGAAAAGGAACTATCTGAAGATGTGATAGCAATCCATTTCAATCCATGGCTTTTTTCTGAAACTCCTCAACTTCTAAAATCATTCTTTGAAAATTTTGCCATTGCTTTAGGAAAATCATCTACCACTGGAAAGGAAAAAGTCGGGAATTTTTTCAAGGAATATGCTTCCGCTATTGGAACAATAACTCAATTTGTTGGCTTTAGCACAGAAGGATTAAAAAACTTAGGAGATAAGATAAGTGAAGTATCGGTACAGGATTTAAAAACAAGGATTGATGATTTTATTATCACTGCTGATAAGAACATAGTTGTTTTCATTGACGATATAGATAGACTTGATGTTAATGAAGTGCAGCAAATCTTTAAGTTAGTAAAGTTAGTAGGTGATTTTTCTAGAACATCCTACATATTGTCTTTTGACCACGAATTAATAGCTGAAGCTTTAGCACCTAAATACGGAGGAGGAAACAAAGAGGCAGGCTATGATTTTTTGGAAAAAATTATTCAACTCCCATTAAATCTTCCAAAGGCGAGAAAACAGGATTTGCGAAGTTTCTTTTTGAATCTAGTTGAAAATGTTTTGAGAGAGATAAAAATTAATCTAAAAGAAGAAGAGAAAAATGAATTCACACAAAGATTTGATGAAGCTTTTTTGCCTGCATTAGATAATCCCCGTGTTGCAGTGAGGCTAGCAAATTCCATAAACTTTTCCATTCCTTTATTGCAGGGAGAAGTGAATTTGATTGACTTGATGACAATCGAAACAATCAGAGTTTTCTTTCCCGATTTTTATTCATTCATAAAGAACAATCGGGGCTTTTTTATCAATTCGTATTCCCATGAAGCACCAAGTTTTATTGATAAAGAAAAGCCAAAGGAGGAGGCTAAGAAAAGAATACTTGAAGCCTTGGATAAATACGAAGCGGTTGTAAAAGACAAGCTGCTTTCAATGTTACAAGATTTATTCCCTCAATTGCGAACAATTTTAGCTAATTATCATTACAGTAACGAGCATTATATGGAGTGGTATAGGGAAATGAGAATTTGTTCTCCTTACTATTTTGAACGTTATTTTTCCTACGCAATACAAAAGGGAGAAATCTCGGACATTGTCTTCAAAGATATTTTTTCAGATTTAGCAGATATTAGTCTATCTGAATTCACTAATCGTTTGAGTTTTCAATTTAAAACTCTGGAAGTTGATGAGTTTATTTTTAAACTGTATCAATATAAAAACTCCTTTAGTCCTAAGGAATCAGAAACTCTTGCAGCAGCATTAGCAAGTTTTGGAGAATTATACTTACTCGGAAGAAAAGATGTTTTTTACGGCACGATAGGTATGGCATCCTTGATAATATACTCACTATTGAAAAAGATTCCGCTTGAAGATAGGTTAAGTGCTACATTGAATGTTCTCGACAATGCTAAACCGCTCCCCTTCGTAATTGATTTGCAATTTAAATTTAGGCAGAAACCTAAATACTCTGATGAAGAGCCTTTTTTAAAAGATGATGACTTAGTACAAGTAACACAAAAGATTATAGAGCATTTTGAAAGAATTGCCAACGAAACCAACTTATTTAATGTGCTACCCGATTATGCCTTTTATAGAGTGCTTAAGATGTTTATAACCGTAGACAGAAAAAGTGATGTTACAAAAATGTTGGAGCAGCAAATTCAACTTAATAAGAAAAGTGTTATCAACGTGATTAAGTTATTTACTCCTACTATGAATAGCTCCTCTATGCCTAATCCTTATAAAGTAAATTTCACCTTCGAGAAGTACAAAGAATTGGATAACATTTTAAGTTGTGACATTTTGTATAAGGCAAGCATGGAAGCTTATGGAAAACTTATTTATCAACCTGTAGAACTCCCTGAATCAGATGAATTAACAGACGAAAATTTATTAGCACTTTTCCAAAAAATACATGACGACTTGGAAGAAAGTGGCGAGGAAAAGTAATTCAATATTTCAATCAATTCGAGCGAAACTTGCCAGCCGCACATCCAGTAGACGGCCTCACCGCTTGTAAGCGATGAGGTGCGCCTCTCACACCACTGTACATTCGGGTCATGAATACAGCGGTTCGGAAGTTCGGAAAATCGTGATTACAACCACTCTTTGTACTTTTCTTCCTTCTGAAAGACCTAAATGGAAATTTGGGTAAATGAGAAGATTGCAATTCCTATGAAAATCAAAAAAAATAATATCAGTTTTGGTTTACTTAGCTGAACTTTATCGAAAGAAAAAAAGCCGAACAAAAATTGAGTAGCAAAAGCTACCAGCATTAGAAATGGCATGTAAAAGAAGAAACTGCTTTTCCCAAAGCAAAGGATAAAGCTTAGGACTAGGATTAGCGGGATTGTATAGTGAGCAGTTTTTTTTATTTCCTTGATGCCATTGCTCCACCTGTTGTCTTCCATAAGTAATAAGAGTTTTAATTTTAAGCACAAGAAAAGGACCATTTATTTTAAGATGAAATTCGGACTATTAATTTCTATTCTTTGTATCTCCTCGGCAACTCAGGCTCAGCTGTCAACGGTGAGCATTGAGGGTAGGGTATTGTCTGCTTATTTCAAGAAAGATAATGTTGAAATAGAACAGAGGGAAGTGATGGGAGATTCAGCTTTAGATGAAGTGGATATAGTTGCGACGCAACCGGTGCGCTTTCCTGAAGGCAGAATTAGAGAGTCTAATGTAGTTTTTCCTTTGAAGCTGGTAAGAGCTACATCATTATTTGGGTTCAGATATCATCCAATAAAAGGGGAGGTAAAGTTTCATGGGGGAATTGATTTAAGGGCAAATTATGAGGGTGTTTATGCTTTCAGCTCCGGAGTTGTCGAAAGAGCTTCTTATGATGCAAATTCGGGTAATTGTGTTGTGATTGAGCATGGAGGGGGTATTAAAACAGTTTACGCGCATTTGAGCTATATTGGTGTAGTTCCTAATCAAGAAGTTACTGCAGGTGCACTTATAGCCGTTTCCGGGAATACCGGAAAGAGTACAGCGCCACATCTGCATTTTTCTATAAAATACAAAAACACTCCGGTGGATCCACGGAGCGTTTTTAAATTTATTTTGTAGACTGTTATATAATTTTTCTGACTTTAATAGCAATTTTGTCAAGGTCTTTCTTCATCTCTTCAACATCGTTACATATATCGGATGTGTGGTTATTTCTACTTTGTTCCAACAGCATTTTTGGATCGAAGATGGGTAAAAATAACAAGTAAGGCTTTATCCCTTTTTTTTCATAGTAGTTTAAAATGTCAATTATCAGGTCAGCAGAGACTCTTCCTTCGCCTTCCATTCTTGAGACCATAACCTGGCTGGTACCTACTGCATCTGCAAGTTCAAGCTGTGATATTTTTAAAACATCTTTACGAATTACACGAGTTCTTTCAATAAGGTCTTCTTTTGTCATGGCAATATAGATTCGACATCTTGAAATATTTTCTGCATATTTCGTAAAAGAAATTTATTTTTTTCGGGCTCACTTCCAAAAGTATAAAATTTAGGCAATTCTTTATAGTGTTTCTTTTCGTTTTCTAACGCGTGTAAGTCTAATGAAACCTTGCAATTGAATAAGTTAGGTTGATAGTCTTCATAAGAAGCACCGTTATCCCTGGCAACAATCCCAACAATTTCACCAGCGTTTAAGTTAGCAATTTTGGCTGCAGGAATGATCGGTTCTAATCTTTCATTAACACTTACACTTGTATTGTTTCTATTAACGGAAATTCCATTACTTTCTTGTTTGATCTTGCCGCTTAATTTTTCTAACCACTCCAATGTTTCTTTACTTCTGACAGCGCCGCTTAATACAGTTCCCATTATTGAAGTGATTGTGCTGGCAATTTCTTTTCCGTATTGCAGGTAGAGCTGTGGAAGCTCCTGAACCCCAAGGGCAACGGCAACTTTATTACTCCGGGCAGTGGCAATTAGATTTTCTATTTTATGAATGAAGAGTGTGGGAGCTTCGTCTATTACCAATGCTGAAGGGTGGTTGCCTTTTGAATTAATCAATCGTACAACTCTCATTAGAACTACAGCATAAAATGCAGAGTTAATGCTTTGTGTCTCCGGAGAGTTAGCCATCACCATAATGCTCTTTGGGTTAGATATTTTTAAATCAAAATCATTTCCGCTAAATACCCAAAAAGCTTCTTTCGTAGCTATGCGGGAAATGTTAACCCGGACGGTACCAATTTGGCCTTCTAATTGGTCAAAAGCTTTGTTTTCATATGCCGATCTGAAAGGAGCTAATAGCGCTTGGAGCTCTGCAGTAGAAAAGAGGGTGTTGAAGATCTTGTCGTAGGGCATTGATATAAAGGCCAGGACATGAGGTAGAGTAGAGTATTTTCCGTTTTCATAACGGGCAAAATAATAAATGCACGCTGCTAAAAAGTTAATAGCGCTCTGAGTAAAGAACTGTGATGATCCGGAGCTCTTGTCAGTTTTGGTTAAAGCATTAATGATAGCCTCAGCAGTTTCCGACGCATCCGCTAATGTTCGGATGTATTTTGAATGAAGTGGGTTGACTCTCTCCGATTGTTCTACATTATCAAGGTTTATAGCATGGAAATTATGAGCGTGAAGCTTTCCTCCGTTAGCTCTGTTTTTATTGTAATGGTGGTAAGCTATTTTGGAAAGATCAGGATACTTGAAGTCATAGATTAGCATCGAGAAGCCTTTCTTCATGAATTGTTTAATAAAAGGAACAATTACGCTTTCAGACTTTCCGGAACCAGGTGTGCCTATAACCATCATAGCCCTGAAAGCATTAATATTAATCCATCCGGATTGAATTTTACGTTGGTGGTAAAACTGCATAGGGATGTTGAAAGTAGATTCTGTTTCAATAAGCTTTGTATTTTGGGCAAAGCTTTCCTGATCCCGGTTCCAACGATCTCTTCCTAATCCGGAGGTAATTATTTTAGAGATGTTACTTATTGCACTGTGGATGAAAAGCGTTCCGATAATGTAAGTCGTTCCATAAATAATGCCTTCTGTTATATGGTCCTGAATTTGAAATGACAGGACTTTAACGCTTAGGAAAAAGGTGATCAGACCCGCGATAATTGGAAAAATGAAGTGTTTACTTGCTTTAAAATTAATGTCTTTTTTAGACCTGGCTGCAGCTGCAACGATGGCTGTCATTCCTAATACTGTCAGATGGCTTTTAACCGGATCAGTGAGGATAGGCATCTTGTAAAGGGTGTTATTCAAGCGCTGGATAATCACCCCTGATCGCTGAGCAAAAGAAAAGCATTCAGTATATGCGTCCAGGATAATAAAAAAATAGATAGCAGATTGGACTAGGCCAAAGACGCTCTTTTGCTGTTGTGTCTCTTCCATGAGCGGTTAGTATTGTTATTGTAGGAATTCGGAGTTAAGGACTTTTTTATAATCTACGTCGAGGCTTATTTGTCTGCCTGAAAGTTGTTTTTCTGCAAGCTCTATATTGAAAACTTTTTCTTCAGGATAAGTGAACTTCCGGAACATATAAAAGTTCCTCCATTTTTTAGTTACTGTCGTACCATCATTGGCGTATAACTGATACACGGGTGTTAATTCTATTTCTTGTGAAGATTGCGAGGCTATTCGTTTTTTATCGGTTAATTTAAACCTAACCTGGTCAACGTCATACGGAAGGCGTGTTTTGTTTTCGATTCCGAGATCGAAAAGAAGAAAGTCGCCAACAATGTAGATATTGTTTACATGCATTTCAATTCCATTTTCTTCATTCTTAACATTGCTGATTGATCTTTTCTTCGATAAAGCAAGCATGGCAAGCCTGTCAAATTCGTTTTTTCCAACCTTGCTATAGCTGTTTGTGGGTATTGCTTCATCTGGTTTTATTGTAATGATTGTTGCCTCTTGCGGATCATTTTTAGTAAGGATCATTTTATAAGCCATAACATATTGGTCAGTGACCACCGTGACCTGAAATTGCTTGCCTATAGCAGATGAGTCGCTTGGCTTGAACCTAAGAAGGTTTTTCGTTGGCATGTCGCCCTCTATATCCGGAGAGGAGATATCGACGTAAAGTATAGGCTCGGGTGAAATGATGTGAGTTGTTTTATCCTGTGCGACGCGATAGGAAACGATGTTTCCAGCATTTATAGTAGCTGTGGCCGTGTTGATAGGAGGTAAAGGGATATCGGCCGTATTTGAGGCGGTAGTTTGTTCCGGAGTTAAAACCATTGCGGGAATGGTGGTTGTAGCCAGGCTTTTCTTATATGTGATTTTACTGTTAGATTGAGCGTGTAAGTTAATCAATGCGAACTGGCCAATTAGGTATAGAAATAATGTTGTTTTCATTATGAGTTATTTTAAATTTTCTTTTAAGTAAATGATATAGTTGTATTTGACAAAAGCCTTGTCTTTGCGAATTACTTTGTTTACAGAGCTTCCGGTAGTAGTAAATAATTTAGATAGTAAGCTTGAGGAAAAGTCATTGGAACCTTCAGAGGTTCGTACTGAAGAAAGTCCGCTACTGCCTTGAGATCCTATCTCTTTTGTAAATTCTAAAAAGTTTGATTGAGGAACATATATTCCCAAGTAACCATCGTTATCAAATACATCGAGTTTTACAGGGAGCGGCTGGCCGTCATACATTATTTGATTGATGGATATATTTATTCTTTGAGTTTGGAACCCGGTTACAAAGCCGTAAACATAAGTTCCTTCGGGGACGGTGTGATTTCCTACTACTATTTCTTGTAATAACCGAATCCGTAACCTGGTGCCAGCATAAACTTTTTCTGCTTGGTCAATTATGGCCTTTATGCTTTCGGAAGCTTTGAATGCTCTGATGGTGTTGAAGCCACCAGCTCTACGGGGAACGGTGGAAACAGGTAAAGGTTTAAATGAAGTGTCAGCTGATGGATCCTGATCTCTATTTAGAGCACTATATTTTTTTCCTTTCTTTGCTGGATTGGTCCCGGAGTAAGCGCTTGCCTTTTGCATGCTGTCTATTACCCTCATTTGTTCTCTAAAAACAGCCATCTCGTCATTTTGCTTATAGTTGTTCCTTTCAGCAGTATTATATGGGCTGGACTGGCGCTGTAATTCGTTGTAGATCTCTTCCGGATTTTTATTAGAACGGTAACCTGAATAAGAGGGATTTTGGTTTGCTCTGCTTAGCATTCTTTGCATGTTCCTGTCAAGGTTTGCTTTATTGCTGTTAAGCGAGTTGGTCAGATTATTAAATTTTTGATTGGTTTTTATTCTCTCGATGTCTTCCTTCGAATAGGTGGTAGAATAGCCCGAAGCTTTTTGCTGGTCCACGTCCATGGCCGACAAGGCAGAATAATCTTTGTCATTTTTGTAAGCTTCCTGCATTGATTTAAAGCGGTCTTTTATTTCCTCTTTAGCAACATCTTTAGAAACGCCTGGTATTTCGGTATTGATCTGGTCTGTTTTTGTATTTAAACTGCTATCTCTGTTAGTGATGGCTGCTTGTCTTTTAGAATTTGCTCCCCAGGATTGGAATACATAGAAGAAAATGAATATGAAAGGGAGGACAATTAAAGGCAGGACGTATTTCGGCTTTTTGAAGTTTATTGAGTTCATCAGTTATGGGTTTAAAATTTCCAAGATTTTAAAACTTTGTTTTTTATCTCCTTGTCTTTGTTTTCTATTTTTCCGGAAGAGTTAGGAGTGGTGGAGAGTCCAGGCGCAACGTGCTTTTGTTGGTTATTTGATTTGCTTGCAGCTGCATATTGCTGTGCAGCTTTATTCATTACTTCAGCATATTCTTTCTTACTGGCCGTATCCTCCAGGTATTTAATTTTTGCCTCAGCTGCAGGCGTTCCTTTTTTTAAGTTGTAAAAGCTTAGGATCATGGGGTGATCGACGTTTTCCTTCTTCCAGGCCTGCGCGTTTGTAAACATTGTGTCCTGTTCGGCCTGAGTATAAGCGCTAGGCAGATACTTGTAGGTCTTTAAACCTGTTGTTTGTTGTTTGTAATACTGAATTACTGCCTGTTTGTAGCTAACGGAATCTTTCCATTGAGCTTTTGAAAAGAAAAAACTAAAAATTGCTGATAGCACCAGGGCCGTTTTAATGATTGTCGTTTTCATGATTGGGATTGTTTTTTTTATAAATAGCCTCTTTTACTTGTTTGGAGAAGGCGGGATCTAGTTTTGAGTACTCGTCACATATTCTGATAAAAAGCAGTGAATCGCTTTTGGTAAGTGATGGCAATTTTATAAGGTAATCC
>JBBPZJ010000342.1:0-8039 GCA_038199395.1 Chitinophagales bacterium | reverse complement strand
TTTAGTGACGTACTAACCTTGCCACCCGCATGCGTCGTCAAAAGAAACATAATCGAGGTCGGTTACTTTACAAACAGCCATCACCTTCTTACATCTAAGCGCCATTTTGCAAATTCAAAGATGTTACTCTGCTACTTCAGTCATCTGCTAAGACTCCTACTTAGAGATCAGTCCGGAAATAATATTAATACTAAAGGCTACAATTACCGTATTATAAACAAAAGAAAGCAGACTATGCACAAGAACATGTCTCCTTATGGTTCGTGAGTTAATTTCCACATCTGATACCTGAAAAGTCATACCGATGACAAACGAGAAGTAGGCAAAGTCCAGATAGTCAGGCTCTGTTTCAGAGGGAAAATCCAATCCTAAGGTATCAGGGCTTTTGTCAGTAGCATGTTTTGTGTCATCGCTATAGTATAAATGGGCGTACCGCAAGGTGAATAAAGTATGCACCAGCAACCACGAACAAAAGACAGAAGAGAAGGACAGCAAAATATGGATGCTTAGCTTGTTCTTCGATTCATCGGGTATTGTTTGAAGAAGAAAAATAATGGCGAATAAACTAATAAAGGCTGCGGCTAACACAAACAAAAATATGAATGGCGCACTTGTATCTTCTTTGGCTGCAAAAGCCTTTACTTCTTTTGGATGATCAGAAAAAATGATGATCCACGAAAAGGTAAGATTGAAAATAGCAAACGTTAGCCATGCAACCATAAATGAGACAATGACTGAAGAACTGGCCTTGAAAGTAAAAAAAATGGCAACTCCTAATACTAACGATATGAAAAACCGCAATCGCCGGTTATGCAAATAGCTTTGTGTCCGCGAACGTTTTGGCATAAATTTAAAGAAAAAGAAAAAAATCGAAAGTTTGATATGTTACCCTGTTAATTACAATGCAATTACCGGCAACAGGTTTTCATTCAATTTATGATCAAAGTTATTTTTTTGTTTAACAACATACTTCAAAATCCTTGCATTGGCAGTCACACCAGCGATTCCAATGAGTGGGCTTAAGGGCGTATTGTGAAGAAGACTTCTGTTTTAAATTAAAACTTTTTGTTTCACTTATGAAGTTTGAAGCTGTAACTATAAAAGATATTGCACGGGAGCATGGAATAAGTACATCAACGGTATCAAGGGCTTTACGATATAGGTATGAAATAAGCCATGAAACAAAAAACCTGGTTCTTAAATGTGCTGAAAGACTGCATTATACCCCGAACCCCATCGCCCTAAGTTTAAAAGAGAAACGAAGTCGTTCAATAGCAGTACTGGTATGTGAAATTGCAAACATTTTTTCTCTCAGGTTATTAACGGAATAGAATCTATTGCCTATAAAAAAGGATACAATGTCATAATTTCTCAAAGTCATGAGTGTTTTCAGCGAGAGGTAAATGATCTTCAGTTCCTTGCGTCACGCTCTTCGGACGGTTTGATTATCTCGGTTTCGTCTGAAACCGAAGACATGACGCATTTGAAAAGCTTATCTTCCAAAGGTCTTCCAATTGTGTTTTTTGACAGGGTAACTGATGAGATGAACACTCATATGGTAACTGTCGACAATTTTAATAGCGCATATAAGGCCACTGTTTATTTAATACACAATGGTTTTAGCAGAATTGCCTGCCTTACAAATTCGGCGCACCTTTCTATAAAAAAGAAAGAATTGCGGGGTATCGAAAAGCGCTAAGCGAACATTCTTTTCCAACTAATGAAGACCTTATTAAATATCGTAACCACGGCGGCGTAAATGCTGATGAAACAGAAAACGCTTTGGAAGAGTTGTTTAATTTAGAAGAACGGCCGGATGCGATAATAGGATTAAGCGACAAATTAACTACAGGAGCTTTGAGGTTTCTGCAAAAAAAAGGAATTAAAATTCCGGAGGAAATCGCTCTTAAGGGGATCTTCAAATGGAGATTTCACCGAATTTTTAAACCCCTCCTTAAGCACTATCAGGCAGTCGGCGTACGAGATGGGCCAGACAGCAACAGAACTTTTGTTGCAAGTAATCGAAAGCAAAAAACCGGTAAAAGAATTTACCCGTAAAGTTTTAGAAACAGAACTGATCGTTCGTAATTCTACGCTAAAGCCTCTAAAATAAATATTGTCTCACATTCCTTCAATAATCGCTGCCATTGTCAAAAGCACAACCTTCTATTATTTCGTTGCCGATTGTGACGCTGCTTTTACTTTTATTACAATCTTTTTTACTGGTTTATTCCCTTCAGGGCTAATGCTGGGCCGGTGAACGTCTGAAGGGAAAAAGATGAAAAAAGTACCGGGTGTAGCTGAATAAAACTTACCCTCTGCAGTGTAATTAGCGACCTCTTTTTTCTCATTATATTCATTTGTTACTTTTGCCTCAGCAAGCGAAGCCACGCCTATTTTTTCTTCTCCATTAATTATATATTGCAGGTCAATATATCTTCGATGAGACTCCCAATTTGTTTTATTGAAATCTTTGGTAGAATCCATAGTTACCGACGCATAGACGTTATCCCCATCAATGGGATACTTTCCTTTCGCAATTGTATTTAAATCCTGATTTTTTAAGAAAGCAAAAGCCTTGTCCCAATAGCTTTTATTTGCCTGGTACTGGCGGTAAAATTCCTGTTTGTTTACGGTCTTATGCGGCTTTAGTTTCAAACCGTTTAGCCACTCCTTCTTCTTGTACCAATTCTCTACCTGTTTCGCTGAGAGGGTTCCGGACGAATTATCCTGAGCACCTGCGGTCAAAACAACTAATAAAATCAACGACAAACCTAACATTGCAATTTGCTTTTTCATCTCTTGTATTTAAAAACAGGAAATTAAGCAGAAAAATAACTAAAATAGTGACAAATTGAAGTTCCGGCAACGAAAGAGTAATAAAGTGCGGGAAAACATTTTACAGGAATTGAAAGAATGGCCGCGGCATCTACATCAAAAATAAATTGCAGTAGATTACAAAAAACTCAATAAATTTATAAGCCAATTCAAAAACCATATTTCTATGAACCTTTCTCTTAAAAACACCACAGCCTATATTGGTTATCTTTTAGGAAGTTTTATTATTGCTATTTCATTTATAATTGAAAAAATTAGTATGCCGTTTCATTTCTCCCAGAATGAAAGGCAGATAAAAAAAGCGTAAATACAGGTTGGCAGTGAAATTGATATTGATATATGATTGTAAAGTGTAGCAATGAGAAAAATCCTCCTATTTTCTGCCTTGTTAATGGCCGTAGTAGCCTGCAATTCTACCAGTTCGTCGGGCGATGCTGTTGCCGGAGATACTACCCACAACACAGGACTGACTAATCCCTCCTCTGTTGATACAATTAAACATCCCGACGGGGTTTATCAATGGTAGCGTAATTAGTACAGATACTGCAGCAATCAATGTTCAAAACTCAGTGAACAAAGGAAAAGAATCTAAAGTAAATAAGTAGTTGAAAGGAATACTCTGGTCATAGGCGAAGGGCTTTCCGATTTTTTGAAACCTTCCCTACTTTACCATTCTCAATAAAATTACTGGCAAAGTCTCCTTTATCTTTGCGTTCTTCATGTTGAAGAAGGACATTTTCTTTACAATTACATTGATTATCCTACTGATCTTGCTATTAAAAAAAGGTTGTTTAAAGCTATGTTATTTGATCTTAATGGAACCATGATCGATGACATGAGGTTTCATACAGAAGCATGGTTCGAGATTTTAAATAACGATTTAAAAGCAAACCTTACGATAGAAGAGGTAAAAAAAGAGATGTACGGTAAAAATTCAGTAGTACTTGTGAGGGTTTTTGGTGAGGGAAGATTTACAGAAGAAGAGATGAATACATTATCGATTGAAAAAGAAAAAGATATCAGAAAGCATTTCTTCCGGATTTAAAGTTGATAAATGGATTGGATATTTTTTAAAAAAAGGCTGAAGCAAAGCAAATTAAAATGGCTATAGCGTCAGCGGCTATTCCTTTTACAAAACTTAGAAACTCTCACTGAGCTAAATTGTTTCAATAAAAAAGGGGTTATCAAATATGATGCGATAACCCCTTTGCCATTCGGCTGCTTTTTTCCTACCAGAACTTAACGTATAAAGCAGCAATCAACAATAATATTACAACGATCAACGCAAGAGTTTGTGGCCTTACCTTAAACATCTCCGTATCTAATTCAAATGCTTTAGCATTCACTTTCGGGCCTCCTAAGCTGATAGCAATCATCACTATCATTGTAAACATGAATGACAATCCCATACAAATATGAAAAGGTATTTCATAACCACCATTTCCGTTGGGATAGGCTGTGTACAAAATATTTTCGTGGCCCATAACAGCAGGAGCAAATTCATTGAAAAAGACAGATAATACAAAGCCGAGTATCACGCCCACTATTGCAGCCAGTCCTGTTGTTCTTTTCCAAAACATGCCTAAGAAAAACATAGCGAATACACCAGGACTTATAAAACCGGTGTATTTCTGAATATAAGTAAATCCGCCTACACCCCCTATCCCCAAAACGTCGTTCCAGGTAAACACTACAGCAAGAATCATAGCTACAAACACTGCGGCTCTTCCGGTATAAACAAGCTTTTTTTCATCAGCTTGTTTACCAAAATATTTCTTATGTACGTCTAAAGTATAAATGGTAGAGATACTGTTTACTTTACCCGCAAGTGAGGCAACAATAGCGGCAGTTAAGGCTGCGACCGACAAGCCCTTCAAACCCGTTGGAAGAAAAGTAAGCACTGCAGAGTAAGCGCCATCTTTGCCACCTACTAATTGTGGTAAGTGACCATCTTTGTATAACACAAAGGCAGCGATGCCAGGCAACATTACAATGATAGGCATCATCAGCTTTAAAAAGGCAGCGAATATAATACCGGTTCTTGCTGTTTGCAGGTCAGCACCTAGTGCTCTTTGTGTGATGTATTGGTTACAGCCCCAATAGTTTAAGTTAATGATCCAGATACCGGCGGCATAAGACGCCAGGCCGGGAAACGTGAGATATTTATTCACTTCATTTTGAGTGGAAGACGCAGTCGGACGTGGGATGATCATTTTAAAATGTTCAGGAGCCTTTTGGAGAAGCGCTTTAAAACCGGCAATGGCACCACTTCCCACACCGGTATAGTTATCTCCCACCACTGACAATGCAATATAAGAAGTAACCAAGCCGCCAACAATCAATACAGCTACCTGTATAACGTCAGTATAAGCAACCACCTTCATACCACCCAATGAAATTAATAATGCAAATATGGCGAGTCCAAGCATAATAGTATGCATATATCCGCCTCCGGCAAGGCCATTGATTGCCACTGCACCTAAATATAAAATAGACGTAAGGTTTACAAACACGTAAAGAAATAGCCAGAAAATTGCCATAATCAAAGCAACACTTTCATTATACCTGGTTTTTAGAAACTGAGGCATCGTGTAAATATGGTTCTTCAGGTACACCGGTATAAACCACACCGCTACAATAATGAGTGCTACCGCCGCGAGCCATTCGTAAGCTGCCACCGCAATGCCAAGAAAAAAGCCCTCGCCACTCATTCCAATAAATTGCTCAGCAGAAATGTTAGATGCAATTAAAGAAGCTCCGATAGCCCACCATGTCAGCGTTCCTTCAGCAAGAAAATAAGCTTTGGCATCATGTTCGTCTTTTTTGCGTTTTCTGTAAATGCTGTATCCATACACGGTGACGATGACAAAGTAGATAACAAATACGGCAATATCCAGGGTTGTTAAGCCATTTTTCATACGAGATCTTCTGGGTTAGAAAAGTGTTTGTAAAGGTTTGAAAAAGTTAAGATACTATGTTGTTTATGATTATTAAGATTTATTTATCTGGTAATAAACCTCGCTCCAGCGAAGTTCATTTTTCAACTGATACAAATCTGTGTTGTTACCTATTAAAACATACTCTATACCCGCAAAAGAAGCAAAATCTTCCATGTGCTCGGCAGTCATGTTTTGACTGTAACAGGTGTGGTGCGCTCCGCCTGCATAAATCCATGCTGCGCAACCTTTCTTCATATCGGGTAGTGGTTTCCATAGTACGCGTGCAACAGGAAGTTTAGGTAAGTCCTGAGGAGCTTTTACCGCTTCCACTTCATTTACAATTAGTCGGAATCGATTGCCCATATCAACGATAGATGCATTTAAAGCGGGGCCGGCACCAGCGTTAAAAACCATACGAACAGGGTCAGCCTTGCCGCCAATTCCTAATGGATGCGCTTCAATAGAAATCTCTCCTTCGGCAAGTGATTCGTCTACCTCCAGCATGTGAGAACCTAAGACCATAGGATTAGCCGGATCAAAATGATAAGTATAATCTTCCATAAAAGAGTTAGCACCGGGAAGCCCTGCACCCATCACTTTCATTGCCCGAACCAATGCTGCGGTTTTCCAATCACCTTCACCGGCAAAACCATAACCTTGCTTCATCAGGCGCTGTGCTGCTATGCCCGGTAATTGTGCCATTCCGTGCAGATCTTCAAATGTATCTGAGAAACCTTTAAAATCTCCTTCCTGCAAAAAAGTTCGTAAACCACTTTCAATTCTCGCTGCCTCAATTAAAGACGAGTGCCCTACTGCTCCTTTTCTTAAGTTATCAGCCAACTTATACCGGTCGTTATACTCCTCGATCAAGGTATTAATATCAGCATCTGCGACTTCATTAATCACTTTCACCAGATCTCCAATTCCATAAGTATTCACTGAAAAACCAAACTTCATTTCTGCTTCTACCTTGTCACCTTCCGTTACAGCAACAAAACGCATGTTGTCACCAAAACGAACAAATTTTGCTCCCTGCCAGTCGTTCCAGCCTGCTGCTGCTCTTGCCCATGCGCCTATTTCCTCACGAGCCTGTTCATCTTCCCAGTGTCCTACAACCACCTTGCGGTTAATGCGCATTCTTGTCATCATGAAACCAAATTCCCTGTCTCCATGCGCACTCTGGTTCAGGTTCATAAAGTCCATATCAATACTACTCCACGGGATATCTCTATTAAACTGCGTATGCAGATGTAGCAGCGGTTTTTTCAGGATCTTCAACCCACCAATCCACATTTTTGCAGGAGAAAATGTGTGCATCCACGCAACTATACCTATGCAGTTTTTTGCCACATTTGCTTCCTCACAAATACTATAAATTTCTTCAGTAGTTTTTACAGTTGGCTTAAAAAGAACTCTTACCGGAATTTGAGAAGCGATATTTAATGAGTTTGCTATTGTTTGAGAATGTTCCGCAACTTGTCTTAATGTCTCTTCTCCATAAAGGTGTTGGCTACCTGTTACGAACCATACTTCGAGTTGTTTTAAATCTATCATTGATGGTAAATTATCGTTTTTTGAAAGTTTTTTCTGGTACGCTCTATTGTTTTTCATAGCATCGTCGTTGCGTCGCACACTTGTGCAGTGCATCGAATTTCATCTTTTTTTGAACCGCAGAGACACAAAGACACGGAGGATCACAAAGAAGCATTTGTTCATAATCATACAAATCCTCAACATCTCTCAAATCCTGATTCAAGCCTCCCGGACTCTTATTGCCCGTAATAAGAATCTGGCCCGTGCTTTCTTTCGAAATGTTTTTTTATAAGCGCATCTTTCATTTTTGGATTTCCTGGCCTTATTTGTTCACTTATAAAAGCCATTTGTGCAATCGATTCAAGTACTGCACTATTATAAACAGCTTTGTCTGCCGTTTTGCCCCAGGTAAAAGGCGCATGGTTTCCCACCAGGATCATTTCGACTTCCTGGTAATTGTAGCCTTTTTCTGTAAGACAATTGACTATTTGAAAACCTGTTTCATACTCGTAATTTCCCTGTATCATCTCGTCGCTCATAGGGGGAGCACACGGAATGTCAACAGTAGTGTGATCGGCATGTGTTGTTCCGTAATTAGGAATATCACGTTGAGTTTGCGCCCAGGCTGTAGCATAGCTGGAGTGTGTATGCGAGATGCCGCCTATATCCCAATGCTTGTATAAAACAGCGTGTGTAAGCGTATCTGAAGAAGGGCGATGTTTACCCTTT
>JBBPZJ010000341.1:0-3024 GCA_038199395.1 Chitinophagales bacterium | reverse complement strand
CAATAAAAGAAAAGGTCGACATCATTGGCCTCAGTGGGTTGATAACTCCATCATTAGACGAAATGGTGCATATAGCCCGTGAGATGAAACGCAGGCAAATAACCCTGCCTTTAATGATTGGAGGAGCAACCACCAGCCGCATGCATACTGCTGTTAAGATCGCCCAGGAATATGATGGGGGAGTGGTGCACGTATTGGATGCATCAAGAAGTGTAACGGTTGCGGGTTCATTGTTGAGTAAAGAGCAGAAGCCAGAATTTTTAAAAGGAATAAAAGAAGAGTACCGGAAGCTAAAAGAAGATTTTGCAAACAAGAAAGTCACAAAAGCATACTTATCATACCTACAGGCGGTAGAAAACAAAACAAAATTAGATTGGCGTTCTTATACTCCTGTTACACCTTCTTTCACTGGAACTAAAAGTTTTACTGATTACGATTTAAGCGAAATAGCATCTTA
This sequence comes from Chitinophagales bacterium, assembly GCA_038199395.1. GTDB lineage: Bacteria > Bacteroidota > Bacteroidia > Chitinophagales > Chitinophagaceae > Segetibacter. The sequence goes on along the minus strand of JBBPZJ010000341.1, from coordinate 2,567 downwards.
TATCGATTGGCAACCTTTCTTTATTGCATGGGAACTGCATGGTAAATTTCCTCAGATCTTGAGTGATGAAAAGGTGGGCGCAGAAGCGACTAAACTTTTCAACGATGCGAAGTTGCTGCTTAAAAAAATTATAGAAGAAAAGTGGCTGACAGCTAAAGGTGTGATAGGCTTCTGGCAGGCTAATTCTAACGGAAAAGATACTATAACAGTAACAGACGAATTATCAACTATAGTAGAACTTGAATCATTAAGACAGCAGGTAAAAAAAGCACCTGGTCAACCTAATATGGCTTTAACAGATTTTATTGCGCCTAAAGAAACGGGTTTGCAGGATTACCTGGGCGCTTTTGCTGTAACCATCGATGGTATAGAGCCTCATCTGAAACGTTTTAACGAACAGCACGACGATTATAATAAAATCTCTTTACAAGCACTTGCAGACAGGCTGGCTGAAGCATTTGCAGAATTATTACATCATAAAACACGGACAGAATATTGGGGATATGTAAAAGATGAGAGCCTGACAAACGAAGACTTTATCAAAGAAAAATACCAGGGTATTCGGCCCGCTCCAGGTTATCCTGCCTGTCCTGATCATACTGAAAAATACAAGCTATTTGCGTTACTTGATGCTACAAATGCAACCAGTATTCAGCTTACTGAAAGTCTGGCAATGTACCCGGCTTCTTCTGTTTGTGGCTGGTACTTTGCAAATCCTGAAAGTAAGTATTTTGGAATAGGAAAAATAGAGAAAGACCAGGTAGAGGATTATGCAAAACGTAAAAATATGGATTTACAAGAGGTGGAAAGGTGGCTACGACCTGTGTTGGAATATGATGCGTAAGATTGAAATTTTGTATATTTGAATAAACAATTTTTAAATGAGAGCCGGTACTTCTGATAAGATATTTACAGTTGAAGAATACATTCAAAATGAGTGGAAGGCACCAGTGCGTAGTGAATTTATTAACGGACAACTTTTTGAAATGCCAGGTGAAAAAGACATAAACAACAGTATTGCTTTAAAAATTGCATTTCTACTTATGCAAGCTTTAACGGAAAAAGGCTTTCAAATTTATGCCCATGATGTAAAAGTGAAAATCTTCGGAGAAAACAAATATTACTACCCTGATGTTTTTGTCACGAAAGAGACAAAAACAGAAAACAACAAATACATAAAATCTGAACCTGTATTAATAGTAGAAGTAGTTTCTGAAACAACCCAGGTAAATGATTACGTTGATAAATACATTGCTTATACTAAAATACCATCGCTTCAATATTATCTTATTATCGAACCAGAAACCACTTTGATTACCTGCTACAAAAGAGGAGAAAACGGGGAATGGATCACCTCAAAGTATACAAAAGCCGAAGACCTAATACAACTAGATGCGCTAAGTGTTTCGTTTCCATTAAAGCAGGTGTATGCATAGAAAGGTTTTCTTCTACCCTTCTGAAAAAATCTCTTCTTTAGAAAAAGTTGCTTGGTGAATGCCTTCATACACTTTTAAAAATGTTTTTACTGCCTGTTTGCCATCTTCACCTAAATCGATTGAAAAATTGTTGACGTACAGGTCTATGTGTTTCCGCATCACATCTTCGCTCATTTCCTGCGAATGACTGCTGATGTATGAAGAGATTTTAGGATAGTGTTTAAAAGAAAATTCCACACTTTTTCTAATTAGCTTATCCAGTTTGTGGCGAATGGATTGATCGATTTCTCTTCTAACAATTATTCCTCCCAATGGTATTGGCGCACCCGTATTCTGCTCCCAGTACTCACCAAGATCCATCAATTTCACTAATCCTTTGTCCTGGTAGGTGAAACGGTTTTCATGTATAATCACACCTGCATCCGCTTTCCCGGTTAGCACTGCATTTTCAATTTCGTTGAAAACCCAAAATTGTTTTTTTGTAGCTGAAGGAAAGGCAAAAGAAAAAAGCAAATGAGCCGTCGTACTTTCTCCCGGTATTGCAATGGTCATAGTTTCTAATGCTTCTGAAAGATGCGATACTTCATTCTTTGAAATTAACAATGGTCCTACGCCTTTGCCTAAAGCCCCACCGCTTTTTAACACGACATAATTATTAAGCACTAAAGGCAAAACGCCATAGCTGATCTTACTGATATCGAGCTTTTTCTCAATTGCCCATTTGTTTAAAGTTTGTACATCTTCCAGCACTGTTTCAAATTCAAAACCTTCTGTATCTATTTTATTATTTACCAATGCATCGAATATAAAAGTGTCATTTGGGCAAGGGCTAAATCCTATCGTAAATCTCATTGTTATTCTTTTTATCTTATCCAATTATAATGTTCCATAGGTATCCAAGTGATGAATATATTCTAAAACACTTTCACTTAAATTATCAAATGCATCTCTAAAACTCCATTTAGATTTATCCCTTTCTCCAATATAATTGCTAATTGCTCTTACTTGTATAAATGGGGTTGAAGTTTGAAGGCAACAGTAATGAAGCGATGCGCCCTCCATAGATTCTATTGTGGGTTGATATTTAGCCTTCAACTCTTCAATTCTTGCTTGTCGGGTTGTTATTTCATT
>JBBPZJ010000340.1:0-3090 GCA_038199395.1 Chitinophagales bacterium | reverse complement strand
GGATATGACATAGCAAACAATTTATAAGTATATGACTATAGCAAACCTATGAAAAGAGAATTTTACGGCAAACAATAATATAGCCATTTATTTTTAACGGCATTTTGTTAGTCAGGTTGTATATCGGTAAGTTTTCACTTTAAACACTGCTTTCCTGCTTTTTTGCCGTTGTTTATCAAACGCCTATATTTATGCTTTGCCATTAACTATGACTAATAACAACGGAAAAAAAGGTCTTGTTTCCATTATTGCTGCTTCTTCGCTTGGTACCTTAATCGAATGGTATGACTTTTACATTTTTGGAAGTCTTGCTACCATCATTTCAACCAAATTCTTTCCTTCTACAAATCCAACTGCTGCTCTGCTGAGTACGCTTGCCACATTTGCCGCCGGCTTCGTCGTTCGTCCTTTTGGTGCGCTCTTTTTTGGACGTTTAGGAGACCTTATCGGAAGAAAATATACTTTCCTGGTTACACTTGTTATCATGGGTCTTTCAACCTTTTTAATAGGTTGCGTACCTGCCTATGAGACCATTGGCTTTTTAGCGCCGGTACTCGTATTATTACTTCGTTTGCTGCAGGGACTTGCATTAGGCGGCGAATATGGCGGAGCGGCAACTTACGTAGCTGAGCACTCCCCCACTCATCAAAGAGGCTTTTACACTTCCTGGATACAAACTACCGCAACCCTTGGTTTATTTATTTCTCTCTTTGTAATCATCCTTACCAAAGGTGCAATGGATGATGCTGCTTTTAATAACTGGGGTTGGAGAATACCTTTTTGGATATCGATAATAATGGTAGGTATTTCGGTATTAATTCGAATGAAAATGCAGGAGTCGCCTGTATTTGCAAAAGCGAAGGCTGAGGGTAAAACTTCCACCAATCCCTTAAAAGAAAGTTTTGGAAACAAGTACAATTTTAAGTTTGTGTTGCTGGCGTTATTTGGCGCAACAATGGGGCAGGGAGTAGTTTGGTACACAGGCCAATTTTATGCACTTAGTTTTATTCAAACTACTTTAAGTATAGATATTTCGCAGGCAAGTAAAATTATGATGTTAGGTTTGGGTTGCGGCACTCCATTTTTTTTAGTGTTTGGTGCGCTGTCCGATAAGATTGGCCGAAAATGGATTATGCTTTTGGGTATGCTGATAGCAATATTTAGTTATCGCCCTATTTACTCTGCCATGTATAACGTAGGCAGCCTGAAAGATAAACAGGAGAATCCCTCTCTTCAAAAAATCGAATCGACCGAAACTGCTGATGCAACTAAAACCGGGCAATCTTTAAAAACCACCATCACCACTAAAACTTATACAGACGGTACGTTAGAGAAGCAAATAAAAAAAGAAATTGTTTTTTCTAATGTCTCACAAGAAGTTCCATCGGCTGATGTGAAAATATCGAAAGCAGTGGTAGTAAACAATCATGCTTTTTGGCTAATTGTATTGCTGGTGTTTATACAGGTAATCTTTGTAACGATGGTATACGGCCCTATCGCAGCGTTTCTTGTAGAAATGTTCCCGGTAAAAATCCGTTATACTTCAATGTCGCTGCCCTATCATATTGGCAATGGTATCTTCGGAGGATTACTTCCCGCAATTGCTACTTTTCTTGCTATCCGGGCAACACAGGCAAACGAAGCTGCTACAAAAGCAGGTACGAAACTGCCTTTTGATAAACCTTTTCTTGAAGGACTTTGGTACCCAATTATACTTGCCGGTATTTGTTTTGTGATTGGCGCCTTGTACATTAACGGCAATCGCAGAAAAGAAGTCTGATAAACTTGAACGACTAATACGTAACAACGATGAATAAATTAAGGAGAATACTTGGAATATTGTGGATACTATTGGGATTGGCTGGCGGTTACTACCTTATCATTAACCAGGCTATACCAAAGTTTAATAGTAACAAAAGTGAGGATCTGATTCCTGCAATTATTTATGCCTTTATTCTTACACCGATAATAGTTGGTGGACTTCTGATATTTGGAAAATACGCTTTACAAGGAGAATTCGATCAGTAAGGTCTGCTGTTATTACGATACAAAAAGAAATTTTAATGTCTATTGTAGTAAGAGAAATAACAAAGGTGTATGGCGAACAAAAAGCCGTAGATAAAATAACATTTTCTGTAAACAAAGGTGAAATAGTGGGTTTTCTTGGACCGAATGGGGCAGGTAAATCTACTACTATGAAAATGATCACGGGCTATCTTGCTCCTGATAGCGGTGTAGCCATTGTAAGCAATATAAATGTTACTGAAGACCCTATAGCAGCAAAAAAGAAAATAGGATACCTTCCTGAAGCCAACCCTTTATATTATGACATGTATATAAAGGAGTACCTTGATTTTATAGCGGGAATTCACCAGGTCGACAACAAAAAGCAACGGATAAAGGATGTAATTGAACTGACAGGGTTAGGTATAGAACAAAGAAAAAAAATCAGCCAGCTATCAAAAGGTTATAAGCAGAGAACAGGATTGGCTGCAGCTTTAATACATGATCCTGAAGTTTTAATACTAGACGAACCGACTAGCGGCCTCGATCCGAACCAAATCATAGAAATCAGAAATGTAATAAAGGAACAGGGAAGAAACAAAACAGTTTTATTTTCATCACACATATTACAGGAAGTTGAGGCAATGTGCGACCGGGTGATTATCATTAATAAAGGAACCCTCGTGGCCGACGACCAACTTTCAAATCTTCGACACGAAGGAAGCAACGACCTAATAAAGGTATCATTTAAGGAACCTCTAGAACCTGAATGGCTAAAAAGATTAAACGGGGTAACCACGGTAACGAAACTTGACACCTATAGTTGGCAGATACAGGCAACGAATACAAGTGAGGTAAAAAAGCAATTACTTGAACTTAGTTTGCAACATAATCTTAATATCGTTTCTTTGCAAACCGAAGGAGGAAGCCTGGAAGAAATCTTCAGAACTTTGACTCAGAGCAAATAATGTAACTGTTTTTAAATGGTATTTTATGGGAGCACGAAAATTATACGAAGAAAAGATTCTGGAATTGATTAAAAATATTCCGGAAGAAGAGTTACCAAAAGTAGTTTCTTTGATTGAG
>JBBPZJ010000339.1:0-3285 GCA_038199395.1 Chitinophagales bacterium | reverse complement strand
CATCAGCATTCGCTTCGAGCATAGAATGAACCATACGTACGACTTTCTCATCAGCTTTATCAATATATTTTTTTACCTCGATACGCAATTGTTCTACCGCTTCCATAAATCTTAATTTCCATTAAAATTAATTCTTTTTCTTAATAGCTTTTTTTAAAAAAGAATAAATAGAACCGTGTCTAGAATCAAAAACTTATTCTTATTTTACTATATATTTTAGTGCAAAAGAGCATATAGATACGAATGAATTGGAAAACGAATATTTACGATTAAGCTGTATGGTTTAATGCGAAGACATGATCATCCCATGGCTGCAATTGAAACTCATTTTGATGAATGTATCAAAAGAATAATGTTTTCGGCAGGATGTGGGAAGAGTACTACTGAATTTATATAACAATGCCTTTTATGCAGTAAAGCCCCGACCCTAAAGGGAGAAAACTATGAACCAACTGTTTGGGTAACCACAAAACGTATAAGCACCCCTTCAGGGGCGGGGGGGCTTGAAATAACTGTAAAAGATAATGGTAATGGCATTCCTCAAAATATAGTTAATAAAATCTTTAAACCGTTCTTTACTACCAAACCAACCGGGCAGGGAACAGGGTTAGGATTGTCATTAAGTTACGATATTATAAAAGCGCACGGTGGAGAAATAAGAGTGGAGAGCACGGAGGGTGAGGGAAGTGAGTTTGTGATTGAATTACTTAATAAGGAAAATTTACAATAGAATCTGTATGAAAATTTTATGTTTAATTTTTCAACTTATTTTTCTCAGTTATTCCTGCTGGTCACAGGATACAACGGAATTAATTCAAATACACTCTCTGCCCGCGGAAGGCTTTTTACTCGATAAAGGCTGGAAATTTCATGCGGGAGATGATGCTGAATGGGCAAATCCGGCTTTTAATGACCAGAAATGGCAATCTATTAATCCAACTCTTGAATTGCATCATTTACCACAGGTAAAAGAGGCAGGCATTGGCTGGTTCCGGCTGAAGCTACAGGTGGATTCTTCTCTTAAGAATACAACGCTTGCCATGGTGATAGCTTCCATAGGCGCTTCGGAAATATATTTAAATGGAAAACTCATTTATCGCCAAGGAATAGTCAGCAAGGATTATAGAGTAGAGCGAACCCACCAATACTTTTCTCATCGCATCAGTGCAAAGCTGGCACATCAATCCACACAAGTACTGGCAGTGCGCTATTCTTTTAATAAGAAGAACCTGTATCTGAAGTTTGTAAATATTCCTCCCTGTATGAGCATTGTTTTAAAAGACGTCAATCAGGCGTTTACTGATAACACCAGAGGGGAAGGAACTTTATCTATTCTGAGGTCCATACAATTGTCTTTTTATTTACCATTGGGCGTTTTGATACTCTTTCTTTATTATTCTTTTCCAAAGCGAAAGGAATACCTCTATTTTGGAATTTTCTGCATCCTTATGTTTGCAAGTAACTTAATACATATACTTTCCCTTCTACCGTCATTTACAGCATCGCAGGCAATGTTGTTTTCATTGATAGAAGTTAGTTTTGACCTCCTGGGTTTCCTTTCTTTAATTAATGGAACACACATCTTGTATAAGTTCCCTAAAAATTGGTTTTTCAAGGCTATTGTACTGTATGCATTGCTTGTTATTCCGTTTATTTTTATCTTCAAAAATTTGGGTGGTCTTTTCTTACTACTATTTGGTCTGGTAATAGTTGTTGAATTCCTGCATTCCAACCTTCAGGCCGTTCGCCAACAGAGACCCGGTGCATGGATATTATTTACTACCGCCTTTTTGCTTGTTCTGGCAATTATATTTTTATTCCCATTGTTTGTGATAGGTAATTTTTATTTATTCTTTGTTGTATTCAGTATTGTATATGTAATTCCTGCAATCGGCTTATCCCTATTCACTGCAAGTGATTTTGCACGTACCGGTTTAGCGCTTCAATTAAGAGTAGTAGAGGTAGAACAGCTTTCCGAAAAAACAATCGCACAAGAAAAAGAGAAGCAACAGATATTAGCCGTACAAAATGAAACATTAGAAACGCAGGTATCAAAACGTACATTAGAATTAAAACAATCTCTTGAAGAATTGAAATCAACGCAGGCACAACTCATTCAACAGGAAAAAATGGCATCGCTGGGTGAACTTACCGCAGGCATCGCACACGAGATTCAAAACCCGTTAAACTTCGTCAATAATTTCTCTGAAGTAAATACCGAATTGATTGCAGAAATGAAAGAAGAAATTGATAAAGGCAATTTGAATGAAATCAGAATGATTGCAAAGGATATTGAAGAAAACGAACAGAAAATAAATCATCACGGCAAACGTGCCGATGCCATTGTAAAAGGTATGCTCCAACATTCCCAAGCAAGCAGTGGCAAAAAAGAGCCAACAGATATTAATGCCTTAGCAGATGAATATTTACGCTTAAGCTATCATGGCCTAAGAGCTAAAGACAAAGATTTTAATGCAGATTTCAAAACAGATTTTGATGAAAGCATAGGGAAAATAGAAGCTGTGCAGCAAGATATAGGAAGGGTGTTATTAAACTTATACAACAATGCTTTTTATGCTGTAAAGCCCCCTAACCCCCTAAAGGGGGAAAAATACACGCCGACTGTTTGGGTTAGTACAAGGCGTATTAGCCTCCCTTCAGGGGCGGGGGGGCTTGAAATATCAGTTAAAGATAATGGCAACGGCATTCCTCAAAAAGTAGTAGATAAAATCTTTCAACCCTTCTTTACCACAAAACCAACCGGGCAGGGAACAGGGTTAGGATTGTCTTTGAGTTATGATATTATAAAAGCGCATGGTGGAGAGTTGAGAGTGGAGACGAAAGAAGGGGAAGGGGCGGAGTTTATTATTACATTGTAGAATCAGCGTTGAAGAGAAAAGAGTATAGTTCATTTCAGTTTTCGAGGATTCTCATAAGTATTCCAAAAACGCAGCAGTTCAATTTCTTTTTTTAAGGGCTTACAACGATAAATAAGAGCAACACGTTTATGAACTAAAGTAAACCTGACATTCGGATGTTTTGAACTTCTTGAAGAACCTATGCCAGGTTGCATCGATACATTCTTTATTTTCTTTTCTGTGTCATAAATAAATTTTTTAATTTCTCTTTCTGTCCATTCTTCTTCCAGGGCTGTAGAATTCTAAATTATCTGTGGATAACTATATAATTTAGTCCAGTCCAGTGAAAAAGCATACCGTTGTTCTTTGATATTTTCAATTTTATTGTACCTGAAAACATTCAGAGCAAAACTTCTTAAAATAGAAT
>JBBPZJ010000338.1:0-9212 GCA_038199395.1 Chitinophagales bacterium | reverse complement strand
TTGTAAGAATTTCAAATGCAGGCATGCGTGAAAGTCATGTGCATGATGTCGTTATCACTAAGGAGGCGCCGAATTACAGCAGAGGATAAAAAAATACCAGCAGCAATTAGCGCCAACTAATTCCCCCATTCACTACATATTCATTAGTAGATTAAGAAGCATTGTTAAAAAGATCGAAGATGCAAGGTGCCATTTTATAGCAGCTTATACATCTTTCCCGGTAAAGAGGCAAGTACGTTTTGAAATTCAAGGTTGAGCATACTTGCGGCAACAGTGCTACTTGTCAACCCGCTTTTTAAATAAATCTCATCTATATGAACCGTCTCCTTTTCTTTTAAGATGTTCATTAAAATTTGTTCTTCGTCTGAAAGTGCGATAAAAAGTTCTTTTTGTTGTTTGGGTTTAGTTTTCTTTTGACCCCAGCCCATTGTTTCAATTAATTGCTGGCTGTCTTCAAGTAAAATTGCTTTATTGTTTTTTATCAGGTGGTTGCATCCCAAACTTTTTACATCAGTTATTTTACCGGGAATCGCAAATACATCACGATTATAACCGTTAGCCAACTCTGCAGTTATCATACTTCCTCCTTTTAAAGCTGTTTCTATCACTATTGTGGCATCGCTCATGCCTGCTACGATACGGTTTCGTTTAGGAAAATTGTGTTTGTCTGGCTTGGTTTCTTTTCTAAATTCTGTTAGTAAACCTCCATTCAGTAACATCTGTTTTGCAAGCGATGTATGCTGAGGCGGATATATTTTGTCTAAACCATGAGCAAGAACTCCTACAGTAGAAAGATTATTTTGAATGGCAGATTTATGTGCAATGGCATCTATTCCGTAGGCGAGGCCGCTAACCACCAACACTTGATGGCTTTGTAACTCATCTACTAATTGCTCTGTTATTTGCCTTCCATAATCCGTATGATTTCGGGTGCCGATAATATTAATTACTTTCGAAGCGTTGAGATCGGCATCTCCCCGGTAGTACAGCAATGTGGGAGAGTCATAACAATTCAACAATCGTTTAGGATAATTGCGGTCTTTTATAAATAGTGTTTCGATTTTATATTTCTCAATAAACTCTATTTCATTTTCTGCAGCGGCAAAACCATCAAAGGTTTTAATACTATTTGCTTTTATGGCACCTATACGTTCAATATTGCCAAGTTCTTTTACTGTTGCTTTAAAGATGCTTTTTGCATTTCCAAAATGTTCTACCAGTAGGTTAGCCTGTACAGGCCCTATGTTGGGAACCATTGTCAGAGCAATTTGATAAAGCAAGTCATCAGTCATGGTAGCAGTTGGAAAGTTGCGGATGAAACTAAAGAGTTATAACGATATAAAAGGAAATCGCACCGTTTTTATTTTGGTTGATAAGGTCGATTTGGTGAAAAAGACGACATCTTTCTCACCTTAATCTTATACGTATTTCGCTACTGACCGATGATTACGAATTCTGTTCTGCGATTTTGAGCACGTCCCGCTTCTGTTATATTTTCTGAGATAGGTTTAGTTTCCCCAAAGCCCTTATAGGTTAATCTCTTAACGTCTATCCCTTTGCTTACCAGATAATCTACTACAGATTTCGCCCGGTTTTCAGACAATTTAAGGTTATCTGCAGGTTTCCCTACGTTGTCTGTATAACCATTTATCTGAACTTTTAAAGTAGGATTCTCATTTAATAATTGAAGTAATCTGTTTATTTCTATCAGGCTAATCAATTGTAATTGAACCGAATTTGTTTCAAACAGAATATTTTTTAAAACGAGTGAAGCATTTACTTCGATAGGTTGGAGTGGGATATCCTTTTTGTACGTGCTGTCAGGTTGATTCTTACTAAAAGGATACAATTCACTGAAAAATAAGTACCCTTTGCGGTTGACAGTAAACGTGTAATCTTTTCCGACTGGCAATGTTATAAAATATTCACCAGTCTCATCAGTTTGTACATTCATCACAGGTTTTTGTGTTTGATTATCCACTAGTTCTACCGCACTCGGCAAACCTTTTTTTGTTTTTGCATCATACACCTTACCATGCACATATAAAGTTCTTGCCGGTCTTACATTTGGTCTTAACTCAAATGTATAAATGTCGAGCCCACCACGGCTGTCGCTTCGGTCACTTGCGTAAAACGCTGTTTTTCCATCGGCTGCCACAAATAAACTTCCTTCATCTTCTATTGTATTTATCGGGAAGCCTAAATTTTCAGGCACACTCCACTCGTTATTTATCCCTTTTCGGCATACAAAAATATCATTTCCTCCGTAGCCCGGTAATCCATCAGAAGTAAAGTACAAGGTGGCATTGTCAGCGTGAATAAAAGGTGCTTGCTCTTTACCTGCTGTGTTAATATGAGGTCCCATATTTACTGCAGCAGACCATTTGCCATTTGGTTGGCGGTAGCTAACGTACAAATCAGTGTTTCCGAAGCCGCCGGGTCTGTTGCTGCTAAAGTATAAAGCTCTTTTATCGGGGCTTAGGCTTGGCGCGCTTTCCCAGCTTTCCGTATTTATATTTCTTCCCAAATTTTCCGGTTCACTCCAGCCGGTGGGTGTATAATATGATATGTATAAATCGAAGTCGCCAAAACCGCCACGAAAGTTATATCCTGCAAAAATCAACCATTCTCCATCTTGCGATATGTTAATGGCTCCTTTCGATGGTTCCAGATTTATGTCACCTTTTATTAAATTTGATTTAGAATATCTTTTATTACCTAAAATGGTACTTTCAAAGAAATCTTCTCTGAAACCTGCACCTCTTCTGGTAAAAACAAACATGCTGTCATTTATGGTAATGGAAGGATAATATTCGCTCTTTTCAGAATTAACACTATCGCCCAAATTTACCGGAGTGAACACATAATCAGTAGCTGGATGCTTGTTTAAGTATTGCACCCCAAACTCATAAGTGCGTTTTCGATATTCGCCGCTTTTTCGACTTCGGTCACTTAATTCGGCAATACTTAGAAATTTGTTTATGGCATTTAAAGCATCATTGAAGCGGCCAAGGCCGGCGAGATTAATTGAATATGGAAGGTCAAAGAAACGGAAATACGTGGTGTCTATAGCACGTCCTTTTTCGAATTGTTGTATTGCTGATTGGTAATCTTTCAGTTCTCCGTATACACTTGCGAGCGAAAGTATAGCGTCGGCGTAATTGGCTTCTGTTTGAATTGCTTTCTTTAACCCCTCAACAGCCTCTTTCAACTGCCCTTCCTGGGCCTTTACTAAAGCCCTTTCGTACAAGTCAATAGCTTTTTTATTGATCTTATCCGGGTTGTAAGATTGAGAGAAAGATGGTGTCGCAACAATGATAAAAAGAAATATAAATATGTTCTTCATAGTCTCAGTCGAATAAGATGAAGGTCGTAAAAGTTTTTAAGAGGTGCTGTTAAAAAATTGCTCAAGAATGTGCCTGCATATACTGCAATTCCTTCCTAAATAGAGGCTTATGGCACGTTGATGTACTTATGTATTTGCAGGCTTAACTCCCACTGCGGATTTGCTTTAATGTAGTCAATGATGTGGGGGGTCATAACAGCAGATCGTTCCCACTCTGGCTGCAGATATAATCTACATTCGTTATTTACCTCTGCAGCATGTTTTTCCGCCCAGGTAAAATCGTTTTTGTTATAAATAATCACCTTCAACTCGTTTGCCCTGCTAAGTGCCTCTGCAGTTGGAGGACGAAATTTTTTTGGCGATACACAAATCCAATCCCAACTGCCTGAGAGAGGAAAAGAGCCTGATGTTTCGATATTTGTCTCAAAGCCTTCACTTTGCAACCTCAGGGTAAGTTCATCTAAATTATGCATTAACGGTTCCCCTCCAGTTATGACAGCCAGTCTTCCGGGTTCTTTGCCAGCCAGTTGCACAATTTCATCGATGGCCATTTTTGGATGTTTATCTGCATCCCAGCTTTCTTTTACGTCACACCAAAAGCATCCCACATTGCAACCTGCCAGCCTTATAAAATATGCTGCACGTCCCTGGTGAAATCCCTCTCCCTGAATCGTATAAAAGGCTTCCATAACCGGAAGGGTGGTGATAGCAGATATCTGAGCAAAATCCATCTTGCAAAAATAAACATTTGAAACCAAGTAATAGATGATGGCCAAATTGGCTGAATTGCTTTGCGTTTATTTTAACGGTTGCGGTGGTGAGGCTAAATCTGGTTTTTGAAGTTACAGGTACGATCACAGAGGTATAATTAGAAACGCTCTTTTGATGGGCATGAAAACACTGGTAGGAGGGGTGACAACCAAAGATGCACAACAGATGATCGAAATACGGTCCTTAAATTATCTCTGGTTTAACCAGCTTGCCATATGCTTTGAAATTTTTTCGTACTCGATCAAAAAACCATCATGACCATACGAGGAATCTATTTCGATGTAAGTAGCATTTGGCATGTTCTCAGCAATGCGTTTTTGCTCCTGAATAGGACAAAGGAGGTCGCTTCTAATTCCAATTATCAAAGTTTTTTGCACCATTGATTGCAGCACTTGTTCCTGCGTTTTATTTCTTCCTCTCGCCAAATTGTGACTGTCCATAGCCTTTGTAAGCAACCAATAGCTTTGAGCATTGAAGCGGTTTACCAGCTTATCACCCTGGTAATTTATGTAAGAAGACGCCTTGAAATTGTCAGTCTTATTATCGTCTTTATCGGTTTGCTTTTCAACCAAAATATGATAGTTTCGATACGTGAGAAGGCCAATGGCACGAGCTGCTTTCAATCCTTTTTTCCCGGCTTCCAAACTTTCACCCTGCCAGGTACAATCGGCCTCTATCGCAAGCCTTTGAGCTGTATGGATAGCAATGCCCCAGGCGCTCTCCGCTGCAGAAGTTGTTATTAAAAACACATTTTCGAAAGTTTCTCTTTCCATAGCACACCATTCCAAGGCCTGGTAACCGCCCATACTTCCGGCCATTAGCAGATAGATGTTTTCTATACCCAAATGCTGCTTTAGTAAAATATGTGCCTTTACCATGTCCCTGATCGTAATAGCAGGAAAATGATTGAAGTAAGGTTTTCCTGTCAGGGGGTTATTGCTGACCGGACCGGAAGAACCATAACATGAACCAATGATGTTGGCACAAACAATAAAATATTTGGCCGGATCAATCAGGCAATTATTTCCAATCACTCCCGGCCACCATTCTACAACCGCCGAATTTGATGTAAGAGCATGGCATACCCAAACCACATTGCTTTTTTCTTCATTCAACTGTCCGTAAGTGTCATAAGCAATGGTTAAATTACTTAGGGTTGCGCCGCCTTCAGTTACAAAAGGGATGTTACAATTGAGATAATTCATTTGATCTTCCTGTATTCAAAACTCAAAGTAACAGCTTGCTTGAATTACATTTGCAAAAATATTTTTTATGGTTAATATAGAATTGACCCGGATAGATGGAGATTTTGGTTTTGAAGCCAGAGACGCAAACGGAAACGTAGTGCGTATGGATAGCAACCCGGAATTTGGCGGGAAGGGTTTTGGCGCAAGGCCAATGCAATTATTACTGATGGGAATGGGTGGCTGCGCAGCCATTGATATTGTTTCTATTTTGAAAAAGCAAAGGCAAACAGTTGAGGGTTTTGATATGAAAATTGAAGGTGAACGGGAACCCGGAGTAGAACCGTCGTTGTGGAAAACTGTAAATATAGTTTTTGAATTAAAAGGCGCTATCGATATAGATAAGGTAAGAAAAGCGTGCGCTCTTTCTATGGATAAATACTGTTCCGTGGCAGCAACTTTACGGAAAGCAGGATCAGACCTTACGTGGGATGTGAGAGTAATAGCTCCGCAACCTGCAGAAATCCATTCCTAGCCGACTTGTTTTAAGAGCGGGATATCACCTTTATCGGCATCATTGTTTAACCAGCTCGAGCTTTTTGATACACTATGTCTTCTTCATTCGAATGACGAGAAAGAGTACGCTGTTTTACTTGACATACTAATACGGAATTTTCATGGAACAACACCCTATAACGCAAGCCATCAGGATAAGAGCCGAACAAACAAAAGAAATGGAACACTCGTCTCCTTTGTTTGTGACCAGCAGTTTTTGTTACCATGATGCGGAGGAAATGAGAGCCACTTTTGCAGATGAGAATGACAATAATATATACTCTCGTTTTAGTAACCCAACGGTTCAGGAATTTACAGACAGAATGGTAGCACTTGAAGGTGCAGAAGCTGGTTTTGCCACATCATCGGGTATGAGTGCTGTGTTTGCATCTTTTATGGGCTTGCTAAAAAGCGGGGATCACTTATTATCCTGTAATGCTATTTTTGGCAGCACACATACTGTTATTTCTAAGTACTTGCCCAAGTATGGAATAGAATACAGTTATATTGATGCTACAGCCGACGCCGCCGAATGGCAGGCAGCCATTCGACCGAACACAAAAATGATTTATTTAGAAACTCCCACTAACCCGGGTCTTGACATAATAGATCTCGAAATGGTTTCTGCAGCAGCAAAAAAAAGCAGCGTCATTTTAAATGTAGATAACTGTTTTGCAACTCCTTTAGGTCAACGTCCCATTGATTTCGGTGCCGACCTTGTTGTTCATTCAGCAACGAAATGGATAGACGGGCAGGGCAGGGTACTTGGCGGAATAGTAGTAGGTAAAAAGGAGTTGCTTACAGAGATCCATGCTTTTTGCAGAAGCACTGGTCCTGCTATGTCACCTTTTAATGCATGGGTTCTCAGCCGTAGCCTTGAAACGCTAGATGTTAGAATGGAGCGACATGCCAAAAATGCCTTGTACATAGCCTCTTCATTAGAAAGTCATCCAAAGATATCTGGCTTGAAATATCCTTTTCTTCCAGGTCATCCTCAGCAGGAGATTGCAATTAAACAGATGAAAAATGGAGGAGGAATTGTTTGCTTCGAATTTAAAGGAGGTTTAGAAGCAGGTCGGAATTTTTTAAACAACTTGAAAATGTTGACTTTAACTGCCAATCTTGGAGATACAAGAAGTATAGCATCTCACCCAGCAAGCACCACTCATGCAAAATTAACTGAGGAGGAAAGACAAGCGGTTAATATCACACCTGGGCTCATTCGAATTTCGGTAGGATTAGAACATCAGGATGATATTTTAAAAGACATTTTGCAAGCTATAGAAAACTGTTAATAGCCGCTTTTCCAGCTCGAGATAAAAACAGTAAAAGTTTAGCTTCAAGAGCACATAAAAGCATCAAAAAAACCGCGGATATTATCTATACAGATTGCCCGGTTTTTATTCTCCGCCTATTCGTATTTTGACTTTTGAAAGCTTTACCAGTTGTTCATTTGTTCTTTAACCATTCTCTCGTAGCTGTCGGCCTTTGTTTTCATCCATTCAGGATCATACTTTACAAACCAGCTTAACCAAAGAGATCTGGATAATCGCATAAAAGGGGGCTGTAAAAGTAATAGTGTAATGCCGTTAAAGATTAGCCAGTATACAATGCTGTTGTCATACAAAGAGAAGCCAAGTAAAACCCACCATGCTATAAAAGTAGCAACACTATATGCTACTGTAAGGGCATAACTAACATAACTGGTTCCGTAATAAAAACCTACCTCAATTTCAGTAGGTTGTCCACACACTGGACAGCTTTCATGCATTTTAAGGTTACTCTTAAAATCATAAGCATTTTCGGTCACAAATATTTTACCTTCCCGACAGCGTGGGCAGCGATTAGTTAAGACAGACCACGAGTACAAAGGCTTCCTATTTTTTTCACTCATAACGTACGCTTCTCAATGCAAGGTAACCATTCTAATAGTAGGCAACTTGTATTCTGTAACTACGCCGTCGCTTTTTGATTAATGATAGATTGTAGCTGTGTTGCCTGTACTACGCCCGACTGCCTCCAAAGTGTTTGGCCTTGCTTAAATAAAATCAATGTAGGAACGCCGGCAATATTCAGGGAACTTGCAAGCTTTGGATTTTTATCTACGTCGATTTTTAAAATCCTTATTTTATCTCCCATCATCTGCCTCAATTCTTCTAATACCGGTTTCATCATTTTACACGGTCCACACCATTCAGCATGAAAGTCTACCAAAACGGGCTTGTCTCCTTTAATTATTTCTCCAAATGACTCTTTTGATTCTGTGTTCATATGATCTTATTTATTTAAAAATACCTACGTTCAATTAGTTACCGCAATTTCTATACCCATCGGTTATTTTAAAGGGTCGACTACTATCAGAAACTAGAGAGCTTCAAGCACCTTTTCCATCTGCACACTTCTGCTTCCTTTGATTAAAATGCGACAACCTTCAAAAATTTGTTGTTTAGCCCATTCTGCTGCTTTTGCCGAGCTTTCAAAATAGGTAAAGGGCTGTGCAATTTTTCCAAAGTCTCCACCAACAAGAAGCACCTTTTCCCAATCATATTTCTTAACAATATTGATGACGGCTTCATGCTCCGTCAGGCTTTCCTGCCCCAATTCCATCATTGCTCCGAGCATAAGTACTTTTTTTTCGGCTTGAGTGTTAGCTATGTTTTCGATAGCTACTTTCATACTCGATGGATTTGCATTATAGGCATCTAAAATAATATGGTTTGAAGCTTTTATTAGCATTTGACTTCGGCTATTTCCCGGAGTGTATTCTTCGATGGATTTAATTATTTTTTCAAGCGGAACATCGAAATGTTTTCCTACTGCAACAGCACATAAAACATTTGGAAGATTGTAGTCTCCTACTAATTTTGTTTCAATCCTTATAAGAGCTTCTTCGCTGGTTAATTCAACTTGTAGAAAAGTATCTGATGGTAAAGATTTGCCGGTGACTTTTGCTTGTTTTGTTCCGTAAGTGATAATCGGGGTAATGCCTTTCGACATATCCCGCAGATAATCATAATCATTATAAATAAAAGCGGTTCCATTATGAGCACGCAGAAAATCAAATAATTCGCCCTTTCCTTTTTTTACTCCTTCGATTCCTCCAAATCCTTCCAGATGCGCTTTCCCGCAGTTAGTGATAATGCCGTGGGTTGGCTCCGTATAAAAACAATAACCTTCAATCTCCTTTTGGTGATTTGCACCCATTTCGACAACAGCCATTTCGGCATCTTTGCCGACCCTTAATAAGGTAAGAGGTATTCCAATATGATTATTTAAATTGCCTTGAGTAGTGTAGGTTTTATAATTGGAAGCTAAAACTGCGCTGACCAGTTCCTTAGTTGTTGTTTTGCCATTGC
>JBBPZJ010000337.1:0-4774 GCA_038199395.1 Chitinophagales bacterium | reverse complement strand
TTATTGGTTCAGTTCTGCATCATTTGTTAAAATGAAAATACTTATTATGTTATTGTGTAGAAAGCAAAAGAATTTTAGGCTAGCCAGCTCCTTTCCAAATATTATTGCCCTTTTATCTTGTTTTGGTGGAATAAACTATCAGCATGCACGCAAACCACAAATAATAATTGAGTACATTGTATTGAACTTGCTCAACAGGGAAAGATTCTTCCTTAAACCTTTAGCTGCCGCGCCGGGTACTCATTTAGTTGAAGCCATTCATGATGTAAATTTTTCATCGAAAAAGGGCTATGATCTTAACTTTTTGTCGACCACAGTAGAATTGCCGGCATTGTCGGCTGGGATGCTCGGATCTGTTGCTGTAAATCATCAGCCGGGCATTAACGGCAGGAACTATCTTGACTACACAAATTTCAGCATTCTTTTCAACAGGGAGATGAAACTGCCGTTTCTTACTGCCGTAAACATTGCAGGTGAAGAAGATGAACTTGCCCTCGCACACGAACCGCGCCCTAGTGACATTTGGTTTCAGGATGAAAGGATCAAAGTGCAAAAGGATTTTTCCAGTTTTCAAACAGCGATTATGCAGATTCAGGTTTCAGAAGGGTCATAATGGTCAGGTATTATGATCCTGCCTGGGGTGCAACTGAGGAGATAAGAAAGATAGCAATGGGAGACACTTTTCACTACACAAATTGTTGCCCTCAACTGGTCAATTTTAATGCAGGCGTGTGGAACGATCTTGAAGATTACTACATCTCGAGGGCTTTTTTCCACGATAAAAAAGTAACTGTATTTACCGGTCCGATTATTAACAAAGCAGAAAGAATAAACAAGTTGCCTGTTCCTGTCAATTACTGGAAGTGATCGTATTTAAAAAAAACCGAATTGAAGGCAATCGGATTTATCATTAGCCATGAGGTTGCGTTCGAAAAATGGTGCAGGAAAAAACATTTACAGCAGAAACTCTTATTCAGCCCAGGTTGAAAAAAGCTGATATCGACCGTTTGTTTAGCGTTAGAAATTTAAAAACTGGGTGGTAAAAATCAGGCTGATAGAAGAAAAAACAGGCATTAGATTTAATCTGAATAAAATGGATGTAAATAAACTAAGGCCAAAATATTTTAATAAAACACCTTTTGACTTTAATAAAAGCGTTGCTAAGGTAAAAGGATTCGCCACAAACAATATTGGTTCTGCAATTACTAATGACACGGAGATGATTATGAATTTATAGGGTGAGAAAAATCGCATTTACCTCTCAAATTACTGCATGATAAAGTGTGCAGTTTACTCTCGTACTACTGCAAGCCTGCATAAATCCACCTTTTAAAATAGAAATTTGACAGCGGTAAATGATATTAGCGGTGGCACAATATTAAATGATATTAAAGGTAAAAAAAGGGCTTTTAAAGAATAAGCAGAAATGATAGTCAATTATAAAGAAACAGGATGGGAAGTCATTACCCAAAGAACCCATGGATTAGTCGCAGCTCAGTTGGCGATGCATTGGAATGCAAAAGAACGGCCTGCAAGATGGCTGGAAACATTGATGGCGATAGCAGAACATGATGATGCAGAAGTCGAATTAGCAAGCGACGATCTGCTTACTGAGACGGGAGGGCCGGTAAATTTCGCTATGAAAAAGTTTGAGCTGAAACATTGCGAGCTGCTTGCCATGCTTGCCATTACCAAGAGCCGCTATATAGCGCTCCTTGCTTCTTTGCACATGGATTTCTTGTATAGAAAAGAAGAAGCGGAAAACAATGAAGTCCATCGTTTTCTTGAACAGCAAAGGAGCTTGCAGAAGATGTGGATAAAAGAACTCGGTTTGGATCGTAAGGAAGCGGAAAGGATTTATTATTTATTAGAGTGGTGCGACGCTTTTTCACTTTTAATATGCAGAAAACTGGTACAACCTGAAAAACGGGGAATAGAAATAAGTACGGGCCCTGACGGTGTAGTCTATACTTTATTTGAAGAGGGTGATGGAATACTAACGGTACATCCGTGGTCTTTTGAGACAGATACTTTTACCGTTTCTTACGAGTCAAGAGATATAAGTCAACTGAGGTTTGAAAATGCTGCAGAGTTTAGAAATGCATTTGTTAGTGCTCCTGTAAAAGAAAACGTTTGGCAGATTGCAAAAAAACAAGGTAAGGTAAGAAAGCCTGCAAAAGTTTGATATAACTCTAGTGGTGAGTCCATACCCCAATCGAAAATAGGCTCTCCTTCTACCGTATTTTTACTTTTTATCTTTTTATTAGTGAGAGCCTGCAGCATTAATTATTAGTAAAGAAAATAATATAAGACTAAAAAGTAGCTGTAAAATGCCAATTGTTACAGTGGGATGCTGAAGTGTTTTAGGCTGTTTCAATAAAATAATAATCGTAGTTTTTAAAAGATGTAAAGTAAAAAGTAAAGCTGACACTACTGCCAATACGAGAAAACAAGGCAGCGAAATTTTGTGTCTCAAAATAAAAAATTGTTATTCAGTATCTTTATAGTTGATGCTAAATTTGTTAAAATAGAATTCATAGAAGCGAGTTTGAAAACTTTGCTGAAGAAAAGGTTGGTGAAAACGCTCAATTAAAAATAAAAGATCAACAATTGTTACAATGACAAAATTGCTTAATCTTCCGGCTCTTTTCTTAGGATGCATGTTTAGTTTACTTACTTCCTGTAATACAGAAGCTGTAAAAGAAAAGGCTAAGAATACAATAAATAATACAGGCAAATCACTCGGAAGGGGAACAAGTGAATTCATAAAAGGGGTGAAAGAGGGGGTTGATAAAACTATTCAGTGTACTGTAGAAATTTCTCCGACACTTAAAAATCATGGGATAAGCATGGGCAAGTTTTATATTTCTCAATCAAAAGGCGCTTCCGATAATATACTCGTTGCTTATCTTATATTTGATGAGGATGTAAATAAAAAAATTTCCGTGAAGGTTTTTGATAAAAAGGGACGGGAATACGGCAGGACAACTGCTGTTGCAGAAGGAAAGTCGGGGCAGGCATATAATATTGATTTTATTTTTGATAGCAGCACTGAAATTGAAGCAAAGAGTAAATTCATTTTGTATTAAAAAAAACTAAAATCAAGCTCTAAAAAACTAAATCGTGTTGAGTCTCTTATTAAACTATGTTTTTGTATTCGCTGCTATTACCGCATTTTAAGTTTCAAAACATAATTGGTAGCGGTTATAAAAAGTGTTTTTTGATCAGGAGAAAATGCGCAATTAGAAGCCGCTATCGGCAGTGAAATTTTGCCCAGCAATTTACCTTGCCGGTTAAAAATAAAAATACCACCGGGACCTGAGGCAAAAACATTTCCCTGCTTATCTATCTTCAAGCCATCGGGCAAACCCTTGCCCTGGCTGAGAGCAGTAGTAGCATCATAGAAGACTTTACCATTTGCAAATGAACCATTTTTAATATCAAAATAATACCAGTAAGGCTTTGTTGAATCTGAATTAGCTATGAGTAATGAACTGTCTCCGGGGAAAAAAGCAATACCATTAGGCCGGGTAATAGAATCGCACAGCAACGTAAGCTGTCCCGGCGCCGTTACTTTGTAAACACCTTGAAAAGAGATTTCTTTTAAAGGATCGGCCATATTTTTCTCCAGCCCGTAGGGCGGATCAGTAAAAAATAGTTCTCCCGCACTATTATAAGTTGCATCATTGGGGCTGTTTAGCTTTTTATTCTCGTAACTAGCTGCAATCGTTTTGTAAATCGGTTTTGGATTACCCAAATCAGCGTCCATTAATGCCACCTGCCGATTACCGTGTTGACAAAGAACCAGCTTGCCTTCTTTATTCAATAATAAACCATTTGATCCCAGCTCAGCCTCACGTGCTTTTTCACCGGTATATCCGGAAGGACTAACATATGTTTCTGTTCCTTTTTCCTGGCTCCATTTAAATACTTTATTTGCAAAAACATCAGAGAAAAGTAACATGTTCTTATCTGCTATCCACAACGGTCCTTCAGTCCATTTAAAACCTTCGGCAATAATTTCGGCTTTTGATCCGGGAGCAATGATAGAGTCTAAAGAAGGATCTATACGCTCAACATTACCAATAGTTACAGGTCGATGACAAGAATAAAAAATGCATAGAAGTGCGGGAAAAAAGAATTTTATCATAATGAAGAAATTTGTCACCTGTTGAATAAAAAAGTGAAAAAATTTTCGGTTTTTCAAAACATTCAAACCTTTTTCATGCCATTAATATACAATTAAAAAAATAAGAAAACGGCTCACTGAAATAATTTTGAAAATGATTGAAATAACCTGTAAAGCCTGCGCAAACAGAATGAGGGATAAAGGCTGATTATTTAAAAGAATGTTCTACTCTGATTTATCCTTTTTAACTGTTTAACAGGTCTAACCGTCGGGTAGCTCTGTTTAGATCTTATTTTTTCTTGTTCTACTATATAGCTTTAGTGCACCATAAGAGATTGCGAAAGTTAAAAAAATAGTTGAAACTATTAAAACAACAGATTTGTGTCTACTAAAATTTATTCTTCCTGAGAAAATTGTGACGCTTTGCCGAAGCATAAATCTTTCAAATACTGCTTGTTCATTTACATTGCCCTTTGAGACAAGGCCCGCTCGCGGGGGATTATCCCAGGGAGGCAAATAGGTGGCCGTAACAGGCGAATCATTCAGAGGTATAAAGTCGGTTCCATTGAGGCTGTATAAAAAAGAGATATGATACAAATTTCTCACCCACATCTGCAGAAATATGCTGTCTGCTTCGGGTACTTC
>JBBPZJ010000336.1:0-6175 GCA_038199395.1 Chitinophagales bacterium | reverse complement strand
ACAGGAATGCGACACAAATCTTCGATCAGGTATTCTGCTAACAGCCCTGCATGCCAGCTCGTACCACACGCCACTATCACTATTCTTTGCGCATTCGTTAGCGCTGCAAGATGATTGTCAACACCGTTCATTGTAATGGTGCCCGCTCCGGGATTTAGGCGGCCACGAAGACAGTCCAAAATACTTTCGGGCTGGTCATATATTTCTTTTAGCATGAAATGATCAAAACCACCTTTTTCAATTGCTGCAAGTTCCATATCCAGCTTTTGAATAAACGGCGTCTGCTTTTCATTGCCAAGATTTTTAAGTATCAGTTCCTCAGGCTTTACGATAGCTATTTCATAATCGTTTACATATACCACTTCCTTGGTGTATTCTATGATGGGCGAGGCGTCCGAAGCAAGAAAATGTTCACCTTTGCCAATGCCTATAACTAAAGGGCTTCCTTTTCTTGCAGCAATGATTGTTTCCGGATCATCTTTATCAACTAACAGTACACAGTAAGCGCCTACAACTCTTTTTAAAGCAATGCGCAAAGCTTCCTCTAATGTACAGTTATTGTTTTTTTTAATATCTTCTATAAAATTTAGCAACACCTCAGTGTCTGTGTCGCTTGTAAACTTGTATCCCTTTTTTAGCAGGTCTCTTTTTAGCAAAGCATAATTTTCTATAATGCCGTTATGGATCATTGCAAAATTTCCACTGTTGCTTTGATGAGGGTGAGCGTTTCTGTCGCTTGGCTCGCCATGAGTTGCCCAACGGGTATGACCAATGCCTACGTGAGCGTGCATGTCTTTGCCTAGCACAGACTCTTCCAATTCGCTGACTTTCCCTTTTTTCTTATATACTTTTAAATCATTGTTTACCAGCGCTACTCCTGAGCTGTCGTAACCGCGGTATTCCAATCTTTTTAGACCCTTTAAAATAACCGGGTAAGCCTCACGAGGACCGGTATAACCTACAATTCCACACATGAATGAAAATTTGGGTGCAATATCCTTATTTTTAGTTTATCATAACCAATTGAAAGTTACTTACGGCCCAGGATGAAGACTCATTTCGACCTTACTAATGACTATATAATTGAGAATGCGAAGGTATTACTTCGCCCCTTGCGCATGTCTGACTTTGGCAATTTAATGAGGTACAGCACAGAAGAACCTGGCCTTTGGAAATATTCTCTGTTAACTGCTGCAGGAGCAGAAAATCTGAAAAAATACATTCAGGTAGCAGAAAAGGGTAGAAGTGAGCAGAAAGAGTATACTTTTATAGTATTTGATAAAACAAAAAATGAATATGCCGGAAGCACACGTTTTCATGACATACAGCCCGCTTATCAAACAGTACAATTAGGTTACACATGGTATGGAAAACAGTTTCATGGCACGGGTTTGAATAAAAATTGTAAATATTTACTACTCGAATTTGCTTTCGAAAAATGGAAAGTAGAAAGGGTAGAATTTAGGGCTGATAATAATAACGATAGGAGTATTGCCGCCATGAAGAGTATTGGCTGTACAGTAGAAGGGGTATTAAGAAGTAACATGCCAATGCGTGAGGGAGGAAGAAGAGATTCTATAATTTTGTCTATATTAAGGTCTGAGTGGCAAGACGGAATAAAAGAGAGTCTTAAAAGAAGAATTTAAGTAGACAAAATCGTTGGCTTTCAGTTATTCTTATATGGGCAGCTAAGCTATGATGTAACAATTATAATGGGTAGGGAAAGAAAAATCGAATTTCGTTTCGTGGTTAAAAATGCCAAAAACGGAACTGCCTGAACCCGACATAGCTGCATATATAGCTCCCATCTCATACAATTTTTTTTTCACCTCCTCTATCGCAGGGTATAATTTAAAAACAGTCTCTTCAAAGTCATTTTTTAAATCGTCTTTCCATGTTGTCACTGGTTGTTTTAGAACCTCCAGAATACCTTTTTTTGGAGTTGATGGTGTTAGTTTGGAGAAAGCTTCTTTTGTTGATACATGTACTCCCGGATTAATCAACACGATTTTAAAAGAAGATAAATCCAAGGCGACCGGAGTAAGTTTTTCACCGCGGCCAGAGGCAAAACAAGGTTTATTAATAATAAAAAAAGGGCAGTCGCTTCCTAAATTTAAGGCATAGGAAATTAGCTGTTCTTCAGAAAGATGTAGATTAAATTTACTGTTGAGCATAGTTAGCATAAAGGCTCCGTCTGCGCTTCCGCCCCCTACACCTGCTCCCATCGGTATAGCTTTATGCAAATGAATACTTACCGCAGGAAGATCAGGAAAATCGTTTTTCAAAATATGATAGGCCTTTACACATAAATTATTTTCGATTATCCCATCCACCGGCAAGCCGCTTAGCTGGAAATTGAATTTCTCGGATCTGACTACTTCCAATGCATCTTTTAAAAACAGGGGGTAGAAAACAGTCTCAAGATCATGATAACCATCTGTTCTTTTACGAACAACATGTAGCCCCACGTTAATTTTGCAATTAGGGAAAACGACCACGACTTATTGAATTAGGTTTTGTTGTAAATAAATGGATAACCAGAGGTTTAAGGAGGAGAGCAGAACAGCCCTAAAAATTTAAACCATTAGACCTCGCCTTATTTTCTCTTCAAATGTTGAGTTGAGGTAGAAACGATGATGTTATGAAAAACAAACCTGGTAATTAAAAGCGAGTGGAATTTTGAATTGAACGTGGAAAGTAATTAAAAACTAGCCCTGTCTTTTTACTTTTTTCGCTTGGTGAGCTCGTCTCTTATAGAAATTGCTCTGATGTAATCTTCCTGCTCCAGTACTTCGTTTAGTAAATTGTTCAACTCTTCAATACTCAATCCGCTTAGATCATCCCGGCTTCCCGGTTCTGCTGATGGAGCTGTGCTTTTTTTCTTTCCGGTACCCGCATCTTCCATCAGTATTCCTGCACTTTCCAATATATGATCGTAGGTATAAACGGGGCAACCAAAACGAACTGCCAGAGCAAGCGCATCACTTGTACGGCTATCAATTTCTATTGTATCATGGTCATTTATGCAGACAAGTTTAGAATAAAAGATGCCTTCCTGCAGGTCACTTATAACAATTTCCTGAAGATCTACACTAAAAGCATTCATAAAATTTTTAAGCAGATCATGAGTTAAGGGCCGGCTTGGTTGCATTCTTTCAAGCGCAACTGCAATAGCCTGCGCCTCAAAACCTCCAATAACAATGGGTAGGCGACGAAGACCATTTACTTCACCCAATACTACAGCATAGGAATGCGTTTGAGTTATGCTATGGGATAATGCTACAATTTCCAGTTCTATTTTCTTCATACCTGCAATTCTTCAAAAATGTAATTTAACCGCAAATGTAAAGATTTACGTTTTTATATTTTTGTATCTCTCCCATAGAAATAGAATTTTTATAGAATAAGGTTTTTTTTAGAAAGAATTGAAGCACGGTTAACAAATAATAACCTCTGCTCATTGTTTATTACATTTGCGCTTGTTTAAAAATTGTAATCCTTTTATGATCAATGTTACTTTTCCGGATGGTGCAGTAAGGCAATACGAAAGTGGAACTTCAGCTATGGACATAGCAAAATCTATCAGTGAAGGCCTGGCACGTAAGGTTCTGGCGGCCAAAGTAAACGGACAAGTTTCAGACTTGATGCGTCCTATCAACAACGATGCTTCTTTACAATTGCTAACCTGGAACGATATAGAAGGAAAATCTACCTTTTGGCATTCTTCTGCTCACCTGATGGCTGAGGCATTAAAGGCAGTTTTTCCCGGAGTAAAATTAGGTATCGGACCAGCCATTGAGAAAGGTTTTTATTATGATATTGATTTAGGTGACCGGCAAATAACAGAAGAAGATCTTAGAAAGCTGGAAGTAAAAATGGCTGAATTAACTAAAAACAACAGCGTTTACGAACGAAAAGAAGTAAGTAAAGCGGATGCTTTAAAATATTTTACGGAAAAAGGCGATGAGTACAAGCTTGAGTTGATTGAAGGTTTAAATGATGGAGATATAACGTTTTATAGCCAGGGCAACTTTACTGACCTATGCCGGGGTCCACATATTCCAAATACAGGTTTTATAAAAGCAGTAAAGCTTACCAGCATTGCTGGCGCATATTGGCGGGGTGACGAAAAGCGTAAAATGCTCACTCGTATTTACGGCGTCACATTTCCAAACCAAAAGGAGCTGGATGAATATGTGACTTTGCTCGAAGAGGCTAAAAAAAGAGACCACCGAAAGATAGGTAAGGAACTGGAGTTGTTTACATTTTCTGAAAAAGTAGGTTTGGGACTGCCGTTATGGCTGCCGAAAGGAGCCATGCTTAGAGAAAGGCTCCAACAATTCTTACAGAAAGCTCAGATAGAGGCTGGTTATCTGCCTGTAATCACTCCGCACATCGGTCATAAAAATTTGTACGTTACCAGTGGCCACTATGAAAAATATGGCAAAGACAGTTTTCAACCTATAAAAACGCCGCAAGAGGGGGAGGAATTCTTTTTAAAACCAATGAAATGTCCTCATCATTGCGAAATATACAAAGCGCTTCCGAGAAGTTATAAAGACCTACCTCTAAGGTTGGCAGAATTTGGTACTGTTTATCGTTACGAGCAACACGGTGAGCTGCATGGATTAACGCGGGTTCGTGGTTTTACGCAAGATGATGCGCACCTTTTTTGCCGTCCGGACCAGGTAAATGAAGAATTTAAAAAAGTAATTGACCTGGTTTTATATGTTTTTAAATCATTAAGCTTTACTGATTATACTGCCCAGATTTCTTTGAGAGACAAAGAAGACAGAGCAAAATATATTGGATCAGATCAGAACTGGGAAATAGCTGAGCAGGCAATTATTGAAGCTTCCGCAGAGAAAGGACTGTCAACAGTGATAGAATACGGAGAGGCTGCATTTTATGGCCCAAAACTTGATTTCATGGTCAGGGATGCAATTGGCCGCAAATGGCAGTTAGGAACCATTCAGGTAGATTACAACCTGCCTGAGAGATTTGATCTTACCTACATCGGGGAAGATAATGCCAAACACAGACCAGTGATGATACATCGGGCACCATTTGGCTCGATGGAGCGGTTTATCGCAGTATTAATTGAACACTGCGCCGGGAAATTTCCTTTATGGCTTGCACCTACCCAAGTGGTAATACTTCCGATTAGTGATAAATTTATAGAGTACGCTGAGGAAGTGAGAATGCGTCTAAAAAATGCAGATATTAGAGTTGAAGTAGATGAAAGAAACGAAAAAATAGGAAAAAAGATCAGGGAAGCGGAAATGAACAAGGTGCCTTACATGTTTGTGGTAGGTGAAAAAGAGGTTCAGGAAGGAAAAGTGGCATTAAGAAAGCAGGCAAAAGGAGATTTAGGTACAAAAACTGTTGGTGAAGCTTTAGATTTTCTTAAAGAAGAGATTGATAGTAAAAGAGCTTTCGAATAATTTTTCTATTTTTAATTAAATGGTAACATTATCAAAACAAAATTTGAAAGTGTTCGACACGTGTTAGAATGAGTTAGGTTAAGGAATTCTAAAAGAAGTGAATGTATGAAAAAACTCCTTTTATACATTCAGCAGTAATTTGAATATAAATTAATAAATTGAATAGTTGCAACAATGTCTACATGCAAGGCATTACTCATAAAACTTGGAAAAGTATTTTTTGACAAATAATAAAAACAAACAGTAACCAAAAAACAATTAATGGCAGTAAACCCGGGTTTTTTTAGGGGACGTAACCCAAATTTTAGAAAAGAACAACAGCAGGAACATCGCACAAACCGGATGATCCGTATACCGGAAGTTAGATTGGTAGGAGAGGGAATTGAGCCAGGTATTTATCCTACAGAAAAGGCTTTAGCTATGGCTGAAGCACAAGGTTTAGACCTTGTCGAAATTTCTCCAAATGCAGTTCCTCCAGTATGCAGAATTATCGACTACAAAAAGTTTTTGTATGAGAAGAAGCGAAAGGAAAAGGAGATGAAGGCCAACTCAAAACAGAGTGAGGTAAAAGAGATTCGATTTACACCGAGCACAGATGAGCATGATTTTGATTTTAAATGCAAACATGCCGAAAAGTTTTTAAAGGAAGGCGATAAAGTGAAGGCGTATGTGCAATTTAAAGGGCGGGCGATCATGTTTAAAGATCGCGGCGAATTACTTCTTTTAAAATT
>JBBPZJ010000335.1:0-7085 GCA_038199395.1 Chitinophagales bacterium | reverse complement strand
TCTTAAGATATTCCTCAATAATCTTTTTATCTTTTCGGTTTTCAACCAGGCATGTAATGGCAAACCAAATGATTGAAAGAATAGTTAATACTGAAATTATTATGATAACTAAATGCATGATTTGATAGTTTATTGATGAAGACTATTCCTGCTGATTATACACCTTTATTATGTTGAACGTCTTATTGCCCGATGGGACTTCCCATTCTATTTTTGCTCCTTCTTTAAACCCAATCAATGCGGTTCCGATTGGCGCGAAAACTGAAATTTTTCCTTCTTTGATATCGGCCTTTTCGGGTACCACCAAAACCAGTTCAAATAGTTTGTCTTTGTCAGTTTCTTTAACAACCACCCTTGAATTCAGCCTTACAACATTCTCAGGTAATTGATCACTTTTTACAACTGTTGCTTTTCTTAATTCCTGCTCTAATAATGCTGCATTCTTTTTATCAAAAGCTCTTGCCGGCGTAAAACCTTT
This sequence comes from Chitinophagales bacterium, assembly GCA_038199395.1. Taxonomy (GTDB): domain Bacteria; phylum Bacteroidota; class Bacteroidia; order Chitinophagales; family Chitinophagaceae; genus Segetibacter. Next base: position 6,607 of record JBBPZJ010000335.1, on the reverse strand, counting down.
GACATAACTACATAAGATTTCATAATCTTCTCGAGTTATTATAAGTTGATCGGTTGTTGATTTTTTGGCTATCATGTTGTTTTAGTTTAAGTTTTCAAGATTTTGATGCAGCGTTGTTTTGTTTGGTTTTTTCGCAAGAGTTTGTTTTCGTTCACGTAAATTATAGTTTGCCTTCACGAGAAATGGCAGTGTTATTAATAAAACCCAATACCAATTTTCATGATTTAAAAAGGCTGCTTTTATAACTACAGCGTTTATGAGAACCAATAGAAATAGTATTGATCCGCTTGTCGACACATCTTTTTCTTTATTTGACATGGCTAATAATTTTATTTAAAATGAGGGTCCACTTACGCTTCATCGTCACCTGTAAGCTTTTGAAACCAGCAGCCTCCATCATGACGACTAAACCTTCTTTATGCTATAACATTAATTGGATTGTGCAAAAGTTTTGAAACCATTACCTGCCACTTTTGTGCTTTCTCTTCTAATTGCGACAAATCACCCTGCCGGTTTTTGCTTGCATCATATAGCGGAAGGGAGACTACATCAGTTCGATTTTTGAAACGAAAGTTTAAGAAAATGCTTTTCAAAAAGTGGTGTAACTTCTTTGTTTTTAAATCATCCACATCTATGCTGCTATATTGTTTCGTGATGGAACAACTATTCACATTCCGCAGATCAATGACTAAACAGGATGTTAGTTTTGCAACTTTCTGTAGATAATAAAGTCTTCTTTTTGTTGTGTCCATAGCAATAGCATTCGTTCCTAATTCATCGTGGTTGGAAAAATAAAGGCTTCTTTTTTTTGCTATCCTGGTTAAGTTTAAAAGTTGTGAAACTTTACTACTTAAAAACCCAAAGCCGGGCACTATCGTTGTTGCCATAATTGATTTTTATTGTTTGAAGAAACCTAACCGTTGTTCATTTACCAGGTACAGCGAACATTACCAAAAGTCCAAAAGGAAATAAGTTTTATAAGACAGCTTTAGTTTCTGACTAACTTAATATTTGAAATAATAAATACGGTAATGAAGGCTTACGATCTTAGTAAAAATTTAGATAAATACGTAAATGGCAGACCCGTTCCTTGAAGAAATTATAGGGACGGATTGAAAGTTTTAAAGGCCTTGAAACTAGAGTAATAATACATTGCAGAGTTGAAAGGAAGGAACTCCGTAAATGAACAGGTATAACAATCACGGGTATCAAGTACAACATGGTACTTGTTGATTGTTGAAAAATTAATATTTGACATCTTACCTGACATGAAGCAAACTTAGTAATTTAAAGCCAATGGAATGGTTAAAAATAAAACAATATGACTGAAGAAATAAATAGAGAATGGGCTTCGAGCAAACTGCCTATGGTCAAGGAGTAGAATATGGTAGTAAATAAAAGTTTTGCTTTTTTCTTTACACTTGATTTTAGTAATAAAGGGGAGTTTTTGAAAATTGTAACTGAATTGCGGTCGCTTTCATTCCAGGTTGATAAACAGTGTTATTTAGAATATAAAATTATTCGCAAGGTAGTCTTATTGGTAGGTTAACGTACCATGTACAATTTTAGCAGGAGCAGTGTACGGATGTTCTTCGGCTTTAGCGAGAGCCATAATATGCAAGACTGTCCAGCCATTTACTTTTAAATAATCTGAAATCATAGATCGATGGCAACGCCACCAAACAGCTTCGGAACACATATAAGCCGTACGTTCTTTTATTGCAATGTCTTCAAGCATTTTAATGGCTTCTTTAAAGGAAGGTGTCTCCATGTAATCAGCATAAGCCCTGAAAGCCGGATGTCTCCATGCTGTGTTTCTGGATTCTTTATCAGCTTTTCTTCTTCCCCCCAGTTCTACTAAATGGCGGTACTGAATATTGTTTTGCGGCAATGAAATTTGCAACGCTTCTTTATTGAAATAAGGAAACTTTCGGGAGCCGGGGAAATGGCGAACATCAACCACCATCTCAATATTAAACGATTGCAGCATGGCAATAAAATCATCCGTGGTGCGGGTGGAATGACCTATTGTCCATATCGTTTTAGAAAGCGCTTTCATGCAACTGTTTATTAAATAATAGTTTCAGTGCAATAGACGCTATTTATTTTTAAAAGTAGAAATTGTCATTTTAAACCTCCTTATTTCAGCAAAGATTTATCTGCAAAATCATCTTTCAATGTAGGGTCGTTATGCGCTGCTACTTGCTTTCCAATGCCATCCAATTACTTATTAGTCAGCATTGCAATACAGTTTTCAACTCAATCCTTTCTTTGTTCTCTCAGCGTAAGCATCCTATTCTTTCCATGAGATAAAACTCTAAGAGCACGTCTCTTTATCGAGATGTGTGTATTCCTGTGTTCATGCTCTATAAATCGGTGCTTATAAGCAGACAGTATGTCTTTATAAGAAAGAATGCCAATTAGCTTATTACTGTCGTTTGCTACAACAGGAAGAACATCAATATTTTCTTTGGACATTTTATCAACTGCCGTACGAAGAATATCATTCTCTGAAACAGAAACAGGCAATCGTTTTATTAAAGTATCAATCATTTTATGTTGGTCATGATGCCTGCTAAAAAGATTTGATGAACTCAATACTCCTTTAAAATTGCCGCTGGTATCTGCTATTATGTAGTAGTTATGAGATGATTCTTTTTCTGATTCCAGCCATTCCCGAACTTCTTCTATTGTATTATCACTGCCAATAATAAACCCGTTTTCGCTGGCCACTTGCTTTACTATCAATTTGTCTAACACGTCGGGTTCATAAGAATGCGGAGTTTTAACGCCTCGTCTTGCAATCTTTTCTGTCATTATGGTGTTTTCCATTAATAAAAAACTAATGAAATAAGAAGCCACACAGGCTGCTAAAAGCGGCAATAAAGCATTTGCCTGACCAGTTGACTCTATGGCAAAAACAATAGAAGTTAAGACTGCTCTTGATGCTCCTGCAAACATGGCAGACATACCGATTAATGCAGCCATGGGTATAGAAATACCGGCACTTGGAAAGAAACGAATTATTGCTATGCCTAATAGAGCGCCGGTTGCTGCACCTATTGTTAGTAATGGCGCTAATGTGCCACCGGATGTGCCACTTCCTAAAGCAATAGCCCATGAAACAAATTTTAATATACAAAGTGAAAACACAACATGCACAGCCATTGTACCCGAAAGCATATCTTTTATGTTGCTATATCCCACCCCAAGTGTACGTGGTGCAAAATAGCCAACAACACCTACGGCTAATCCGCCAATGGCTGGCCACCACATCCAATGGATAGGAAGATTTTCAAAACCATCTTCAACTAAATAAACAATTTTAGTAACCGCCGCCGCTATAAAACCAATGATGATACCGATAGCACTATAAGCGGCCAAAGCGCCGTTTGAAGGAGCGTCAACAAAAGGCATTGGGAAAACAGGACCGCTCTCAAACAACAAATGATGACCTGCAGCACCTGTAATGCAGGCTAATGCAACCGGTATGATAGACTTTGGAGAAAATTCAAATAACAATAATTCTATCGCAAGAAAAATGCCTGCTATCGGGCTTCCAAATATTGCAGACATACCTGCTGTAGCACCCGCTGCTAATAATATTTTTCTTTCATAATGACTGATTTTTAATAACTGCCCAAGTGTTGAACCCAAAGCACCGCCGGTAGCAATGATAGGTCCTTCGGCACCAAACGGCCCGCCGGTACCAATTGAAACTGCTGAAGACAGCGGTTTTAAATAAGTAATTGATGGACGTATTTTGCTTTGGTTGGTAAGTATCTGTTCCATCGCTTCGGGTATGCCATGACCACGAATAGCTTTAGACCCGTATAAAGCCATGAGCCCTACAATAACACCTCCAATTGCAGGGATAACAATGACCCACAAACCAAGTGTATTGGTAGCAGGATTTTGGTATGCAACCGAAAAATCTCCATGAAAAGAAATGTTGCTGATGAGATTAATCAGGTTAACCAGCACTTTGGCAATCAGACTTATAGCCACACCTAAACTAACTGCAAGCGCAGAAATATAGAGCATCCTTTTTTTATCTCTCGTGACTTTTAAATTGATGTTTTGACTATCTAAGGTCTGGTCGAGTGATATAGAAACAGGAATGCTCCTTTCGATTGTTTTTTTCATCTATTATAACATCTTTTAGCTTGTAAAAAAATAAGGGTTGGGCTGGTATGTGCAAAGTTAGGTATTGTCCGATTAGCAACTTCTATCATAAACCGAGCGAAAAGAATACCGGATGCATACCTAAAAAAAGTGGTACCATTTGAGCATGATAAAATGAAAATTGCCTCAACAATAGACTTGTGTAAAGAATCTAAAGGGATATTTTTATTAATAGATGACCAAAAAGTCATCTATTAATGTTTTCCTTCGTACCTTTACAATAAATAAGGAATGAATGTTTTCAAAAAGATGCGAGTATGGCATTAGGGCACTCGTTTTTATAGCCAACAAATCTAAGCAAGGGTTAAAAACCGGCATAGTTGAAATTGCACCGGCTATAGATGCCCCTGAAAAATTTATTGCCAAGATATTGCATGAGTTGACGAGGCAGAAACTTGTGCAATCGCAAAAAGGGCCTTCAGGTGGTTTTTACCTGGATAAAAAATCGTATAACAACACGCTGGCCGATATTGTAAAAGCTATTGATGGAGACGCACTTTTTACAGGCTGCGCCTTAGGACTCGATTACTGCTCAGAGAAGAAACCATGCCCTATACACTTCGAATTTAAAAAAGTAAGAAAAGACATTTACGATTTGTTGCAAGCATCTAAGCTGGGAGAATTGCAGGAGCAATTAGAGAATAAACTGGCCTATTTAAAGCAACGATAATACTGATAAAAATGAAACCGTTTCAAAGCCCGATGCACTTCACCTGGAAGCGCACTACAATCTTATTCACTTTACTTGTCGCAGCTTTTCTATTGCCGTTTAATGTTGGCGCCCAACCTGAAAAGATTTCACCCGCATCAGGTAATACGGGTATGGTAGAAATTATTTTGTTGTGTTTATTGGTATTATTAATACTTGTTGCCGCAGTAATTCTCTTTATAAAATCAAAAGAGGTGATGGCAACCCTGCGAGATAATAATAAAGGCTATGAAAAAGCAACACCGAAAAAATACCTGAAGAATTTAAATGCAAACCTGATCAACCAATTTTTAAATTACCAGCAAAAAGCAAAACGCGGTTTAAAAAATACCACGTCAAAGAATATTATACCAACGACATTATTGGTAGCAACATCATTTTTTTGCAATGATTTATTTGCACAAACGGACACTAAATCCGCCGGTTCTATATTTAGCCAGGGTGGCATTGTCATCACCCTTATTTTAATACTTACACCTATACTGGCGGGCATTGTATTAATGATTGTAAAGGTGACAAAGGTTATCAATAGAAACCGGTATAAACAAAATCTCGCGGAGGTAAAACACTTAACAGAATATCTCAAAACGCTACCTGACGATGAGGTTACAGAAGCCCTTAAAAAGCGCAAGGCGATACTTGATTACAGACTCTCAAAAAACGAACTATCAGGTACACTTGCACCAAGCGATGAGCGAGGTATAATCACCAATGTAAATGAACATGCAAACATCCGTTTCATCGCAGAAAAAAGAAAGGCATTAAAACGACCAAATGTTGATCCTAAGTTGTCGAAGCTAATTATATGGTTTTTAATCAGTGCTGCTGCATGGCTGATTTTCGGCACTACTATCGGCGAATATGTAGGCATCAAATTCGTTTCGCCCGATGTAGACCACATTAGCTGGTTAAGCTTTGGAAGGCTAAGACCTGTACATACAAATGCTGTGTTTTGGGGTTGGTCATCGCTGGCTATGTTGGGCTTAGGTTACTATGTTGTGCCGCGTGTAGGCAATGTAGAAATCCATAGTATCAAATGGGGTTGGTGCACTTTATTCCTCATAAACGCATCCGTTGTTTTAGGTACCCTTGCTTTAATGGCAGGTATCAACAACGGAGGTGGAGAATACCGGGAATACATCTGGCCCGTTCAACTACTATTTGCGATAGGGTTAGTACTTACTTTAATCAACTTTCTTAAAACAATTGCCTTTAGAAAAACAAAAGAAATTTATGTTTCCAACTGGTATATAGTGGCTGCTGTTATGTTTGCCATTGTGATAACCATAGTTGCCTACGTACCCTTTTGGCAAGATGGATTGGGCGAAACCATTACACAAGGTTATTACATGCACCAGGGTGTGGGCATGTGGTTCATGCTGTTTACTTTGGGGCTGGTTTATTATTATTTGCCGCAACAATTAAACAAACCTATTTATTCCTACAGTCTTGGTATTCTTGCCTTCTGGTCGCAAATATTTTTTTATACGCTAATTGGTACACACCATTTTGTGTTCAGTTCTATACCGTGGTCATTGCAAACAGTGGCTATTGTAGGCAGTGTGGGTATGGTGCTTCCGGTGGTAGCAGGCACTACCAATTTTCTTATGACCTTCAAAGGTTCATGGAATAAGGTGTCTGGCAGTTACTCCCTTCCTTTCTTTATCATTGGAACTATATTTTATTTTTCAGGTTCGCTGCAGGGCACTGCTG
>JBBPZJ010000334.1:0-16615 GCA_038199395.1 Chitinophagales bacterium | reverse complement strand
ATTGAAGTAGCAAAATTCAACGAGCGTAAGCGTGCAGAAGTGCGCAAACGTAATATCGTCTTTTTTTTCCAAAGCTTTAACCTCATAGATGAGTTAACAGTTTTTGAAAACGTTGAACTTCCTCTTATCTATCTTGGCACAAAAGCGCCGGAAAGAAAACAACGTGTAGAAGCTGTCTTAGATAAAATGCAGATTATGCACAGGCGCAACCACTACCCGCAACAGCTATCGGGCGGACAGCAACAGCGGGTTGCCGTAGCAAGAGCTGTAGTCAACAACCCAAAGCTTATATTGGCAGATGAACCTACCGGTAACCTCGACTCATCTAACGGTAACGAAGTAATGCAACTGCTTACAGATCTTAACGAACAAGGCACTACAATAGTTATGGTTACCCACTCCGAACACGACGCACGTTACAGTCATCGCATCATCCGGATGTTGGATGGGCAAACGGTGCTGGAGAATATTATGGTGTAGTAGCCCCGGCCCTAAAGGGAGGAGAGAGAAGGCAGACTAGTCATTAAGTCAGTGAGTCAATAAGTCATTGGAATAGATTTTAGAATAGACTTTTTATTGGACCAGTCTTTAGTTTACCTATTAAACTTCTGTTGCGTCGCACACTTGTACTTTGAAGCTTTATTAGGCCAAATGAAGCAATTGAGCTAATGCTTCCAATGAGGTTTTCTCTGCATACATAAAGTTTAAATAAAATTGTTTATGATCCGCAATTACTTTAAAATAGCTTTTAGAAATTTATTGAAATACAAGTTTATATCAGCTATTAATTTGTTTGGGTTAACAGTCGGCCTAACATGCTGCCTGTTGATACTAACTTATATTTTGAATGAAATAAGTTTTGACAAGTACAATGATAAAGCTGACAGAATTTACCGGGTAACACGCTCATGGTTTGGGCCAACCGGAGATGTTTCCTTAAACCTTGGTGCAGTCGCTCCGCCTTTTGGTCCGCTTTTAAAAAATGATTTTCCTGATATTGAAAAGGTTACTGTTTTATTACCTGACGGAACAAGCACATTTAAATATGGGGGAAAAATATTTAATGAGACCAACGGCATGTTTGCCGACCAGAACCTGTTTGATTTCTTCAATGTAAAGGTGCTTAGAGGCAACCCTGCAAAGGCTCTGTCAGATCCGTTCAGCATCATGCTTACTCCTGATCTTGCCAAAAAATATTTTGGAGATGAAGATCCAATCAATAAAGTAATCAGGCTAGACCGCCAGTTCCAATTTAAAGTAACAGGCATTTTTGAAAACCTTCCTTCGAATAGCCATTGGCATGCAGACCATTTATTGTCGTTCAGCACTTTAAAGGACACAGCCGTCTACGGAGAAAGAAATTTACAAACCAATTTTGGTAACAACTCTTTCTACACCTATCTGCTGCTTCCCAAAAATTACAATACAAAAACTATCGAAGCTCAGTTTCCTGCCTTCATTGATAAAGTGATGCCGATGGACAATAACGGCAAACAAAAAACTTCAGCCGGTACTGCACTCGCACTTCAAAAGCTAACTGATATCCATTTAAAATCCCACCTCGATTCTGAAATTGAGCAGAATGGAGATATAAAACGGGTGTACATTTTTTCTGCTATCGCTTTATTCATTCTGTTGATCGCCTGCATTAATTATATGAATCTCTCCACTGCCCGTTCAGCATTAAGGGCGAGGGAAATTGGGGTTAGAAAAGTAGTAGGTGCACAAAAGCCTGAATTAATAGCCCAATTTCTTTTTGAGTCTGTTCTACTCTCATGGGTGGCGCTTTTACTTGCGTTGGCTCTTGCAAGACTTGCCATGCCGGCACTAGATGCTCTATCAGGCCAGGAGTTAACGTTGAGCATGTTACTAAAATGGCAGGTGCTGGTACCTTTAACGCTCGTGCCTTTCATCGTAGGAATTCTATCGGGCCTCTATCCAGCTTTGTTCATGTCATCTTTTAAACCAATCCTGGTTTTAAAAGGGTTATTTAAAGTGGGTTCGGCTAATATTTCTTTTAGAAAAGTATTGGTTGTTACACAATTTTCCATCTCCATTATTTTGATCATCAGTACTGCTGTTGTTTTTAAGCAATTGAAGTATATGCAAAAAAAGAACTTGGGTTACGATAAAGATTACGTCGTCACGATGGGTTACAACACGCTGTTGAACGATTCGTACGAAAGCTTCAGAAACGATTTGTTACAAAATCCTGCAATCAAAGAAGCTGCCCGTTCTTCACGCATACCATCTGGCCGACTGTTGGATTCACGTGGTGCAACTGCACCAAGCGGAGATTCTGTAATGCCGGTAACAACACCTATCAAGTACCTGTCGGTAGATGAAGACTTTATACCCGCTTATGGAATAAAAATGGCAGCGGGAAGAAATTTTTCCCGCGGCTATGCAAATGATACCGCCTCTTTCATTTTGAACGAGGCTGCGGTAGCATCATTAGGGATCAAAAATCAAAACGATATTATTGGCAGGCCTTTTAAGTATGGCAATACAAAAGGTGAGGTGATCGGTGTGATGAAGGACATCCATTTCGAATCGCTTCACCAAAAAATTGTTCCGTTGGTAATGCTTCATCCTCCCGGTCCAGATTATAACCGCTTCTCTATTAAACTGAGTGGACAAAACATATCTGCAACAGTATCGCAGATTGAACAAACATGGAAAAAATATCTGCCTGAGGTTCCTTTTCAATACACCTTCCTTGATGAAAGTTTCGGTAAACTATATGAATCAGAATTAAAGCAGGGAACCATCTTTACCGTGTTTGCCGTCATAGCTATTTTTATTGCATGTCTTGGCTTGTTTGGTTTATCAGCTTTTGCGATTACGCAACGGGTAAAAGAAATAGGCATCAGAAAAGTATTAGGTGCAAGCATAGGCAACATAGTTACTTTATTGTCAAAAGACTTTTTAAAACTAGTACTGGTAGCGGCAATTATTGCCTTTCCAGTGGCCTATTATGCAATGCATAAATGGCTTGAAGACTTCGCTTACCGGATTAATATTCCGTGGTGGGTATTTATAGTTGCGGGTATTCTGGCAGCAGTGATTGCATTTGTAACTATCAGTTTCCAGGCTATAAAAGCAGCGGTATCTAATCCCGTTAAAAGCTTAAGAAGTGAATAGAACCAGGATTTAGGAATTTGAAAGGATTGGGATTGAATAGAGAGCTATATGATTGCACCAGAAGAAAATGCATCAAAAATTATTTATAAAATCAACAGCATTTAAAATGGGAATGCCACGAAACGGATGGAGGACAAGCAGGTCTTTATCACCGGTAATAATGCAGGAGGCACTTGCAGAAATGGCTAATTCGAGAAACTTGTTGTCTTTTGGATCGCGGCAGTCAGTGATTAAGACTTCAGAAGCAATTACTATAGAGTTTAATTCCACTTTATTAATAATTCTCCACCGCTCATTATCATTATCAAAGTACTTGTCAAATTTTTCTCTAAACAGCACTTCAACAAATTCATCCATTGTTTTATTTGAAACAATGATTGATCCTAAATATATTGCCTTATCCAAAGCTACTCTTGTCCTTGAGGTTACGAGAAGAGCAGCACTGACCAACGTATTTGTATCAAATACAAAAAATTTAGTCATTCTCTTTCAATATGTCTTGAAGTATTTCCTCAGTAAGACCTCGCTTCTTCATCGTATCTCCCACTTCATCGAGGAATTGCTTAAATTCTTCTTTAGAATCAGCCATCAGTTCTTTTGCGAGTCTTATGTTTATTTCCTGCGATATCTTATCACGAAGCTCGTGAGAAGACAATCGCCATTTTTTCGCAGTAGCATCTGCAACTTCAATAACAATTCGTTCCATTTTCCAATAGTTTTCTATAGCCCAAATTTACTGCAATTAAGTTTTAAATAATTTAGTCATGTTTAAAAACTATTTCAAAACGGCCTGGCGCTTTTTACTAAAAAATAAAACATTCAGCCTTATTAATATAATTGGTTTAGCTGTCGGTACCCTTTGTTGCTTATATATTTTGTTGTATGTAAAAGATCAGTATAGCTATGATAAACATGAGAAGAATGTAAATGATATCTATCGAATAACTACTTCATTGGCTTCTAAGGGAGACAAACATACCATGGCCACCTCATCTCCGCCTATTGCGCTCGCTATGAAGAATGATTTTCCTGAGGTACAGCAATTTACCAGGGTAGTTGGTGGCATTTCAGCGAAACAACATTTGCTGCGGTACAAGGAAAACTCTTTTTACGAGAAAAAAGTGCTTTTTGTAGACTCTACTTTTTTTGATGTCTTCACCTATCATTTTATTAGCGGGAGTGAGCAGAAAGCACTGGCCCAGCCATACTCAATCGTACTGCTTAAAACTACAGCGGAAAAGCTTTTTGGTACCGAAGAAGCTGTTGGAAAAATAATTGAAATTGATAACGCTTACGGTAAACACAATTTTACAATAACGGGTGTAGTAGATGAAAGCATGGGCAAATCTCACATTCAATCAAATATGTTCATCAGCATGAACAGTGGCGGCATTGGTGAATATGTACAACAAAGCACAGCATGGGCAGGTAATAATTTTGTTAGCTCTTATGTAAAACTACGACCAGCTACGGATGCATCTTCACTTGAAAAAAAACTGCCCGCATTTTTAAATAAATACGGTCAGCAACAACTGAAAGAACTGGGCATGGAAAAGCAATTGCATCTGCAACCAGTAACTTCCATTCACACCACAACAACTTATGAAGCGGAACAAACAAAAACAGTAAGCCCTTCATTCCTTTATATTTTATTGTTGATCGCCATACTTATACAAGTGATAGCCTGCATTAACTTTATGAACCTTTCCACTGCACGGGCTTCAAAAAGAGCAAAGGAAGTGGGTGTAAGAAAAGTAATTGGAGCAGAAAGAAAAGACCTGATTAAGCAGTTTATGAGCGAGTCTTTTTCGTTGGCGCTTATAGGTGTATTCATTGCATTGCCCTTGTTATTGCTTGTACTCCCCTACCTGAACGAGATTACCCAAACCGATATAAGCCCTTCATTTCTTTTTGATTATACTACCTGGTTGTTACTAGCCACCATTGTTATCGTCACAGGCGTGGTTGCTGGCAGTTACCCCGCATTTTATCTTTCTGCGTTTGAGGCTATTAAAGTGATTAAAGGAAATTTTACCAATAACATCTCGGCAACGGGCATTCGCCGGTCGCTGGTAGTGTTCCAGTTTGTTTTATCAATCACCCTTATTGCAGGCATTATTGTTATCTATAGTCAATTAAATTATATACAGAACAAGGATCTCGGTTTCGATAAAAACCAAAAACTGATCTTTAATTTTTATACTGACGATACAAAGAGTAAGATGGAATCTTTTGTTAATGATCTAACTCAGTTAGCCGAAGTAAAAGCAGTCAGCAAATCAAATAATTATCTCAGCCAGTTTGTATTCAACGATCATGGAGTGTACCTTGAGGGAGGAAATATGCCGAATGCAATTGATGCACAAAACATTACTACAGACGAAAATTTTTCTAAAGCAAACGGTATTAAAATAATCAGCGGCAGAGATTTTGGATTAAACGATTCGGGTAAGGTGCTTGTAAACGAAACATTGGTTAAAAGGCTTGGATTACAAACTGAAAAAGCACCCGGAACCCGGTTATACACTCAATATGCTCCTGACCCTGTGAGCTATGTAGAAATTGCAGGAGTGATGAAAGACTTCAATTACAATTCGCTGCATAATGAGGTCAGCCCATTTATGCTTGTTTATGGTTCTAATCAAATGCTTTTTTCTAATTTAACGGTAGCTGTTAATAGCAACAACTATAAGGATATTCTTTCAAAAATTGAAGCAGTATGGCAGAAGGATTTACCTGCCGTGCCCTTTGATTATTCATTCCTCGATAATGAAGTGCAAAAGCAATATGAAACCGAAATTACATTAGCACGTATCATCAATTCATTCACCATGATGGCTATTCTCATTTCCTGTCTTGGTTTATTTGGGCTTGCGACATTTAGCGCAGAGCAAAGGAAAAAGGAGATAGGCATACGAAAAGTGTTAGGCGCAAGTGTGTCAGGTATCGTTCAGTTATTGTCAAAAGATTTTTTAACGCTCGTTGTAGTATCGTTTATAATAGCCACACCAATTGCATGGTGGGCAATGAGCAAGTGGTTACAGGCTTTTGTTTACAGGATAGATGTTAGCTGGTGGATGTTTGCTTTAGCTGGGCTGATGGCAGTAGTAATCGCCTTGGTTACAGTTATTTCACAGGCAATAAGAGCAGCAATAGCAAATCCGGTTAAGAATTTAAGAAGTGAGTAGGTTGTAATCATGAGCTGGTTCATACTTTTCAACCGATGATTAATGAATTTACCGACAAACAACTTTCATTAGATTCTTTTAGCACTGGATTGTTCTGGTTTGGTGGAATAACCATGATAGTTGCGGGGTCATTTTTAGCAGGAGGATACATAGCTTTTGTATTAAGCGCTTTCAATCCAATTAAGACAATTCGAGGTAAAATAGAAAACGCAGGAAATGCCTTTTCGTTACGAAAAAGCCTGGTCGTTTTCCAGTTTACTATTTCTATCATTTTCATTATTGCAGTAATCATTGTGTACAACCAACTGCAGTTTATGAAGACAAAAAATCTTGGAATGAACCTAAAGCAGTTGCTTATTATAAAAGGACCAACAGTAAGCAGCGAAGAACAGGCTGAAAAAATGTTGCATTTAAAAACCAATTATCACAACTACCCTTCGTAGAAAAATATGCGGCGAGTAATAATGTGCCGGGCGTAGGATATAATTTTTCAAGCAATGGAATAACCAGGCTATTAGAAAATTTTGCCTATAAAGTCAATATAAGTTGGTGGATATTTCTGCTTGCAGGATTGGCTGCTATATTAATTGCGGTAATGACAGTAGGCTTCCAGGCTGTAAAAGCCGCTATAGCAAACCCTGTTAAAAGCTTAAGAAATGAGTAATAAAAAGTTATTAAGTCACTTGGGCAATTGGTCATTAAGGAAACAAGTACACGTAAAAATCTAGTTTATGGTTAGAAACAATCTAAAAATCTTTTTTCGTAAGATTTTAAAAAACAAGATTGCTAAGGAAGCGGCGATACCAAATCCGGTAAAGAGTTTAAGAACTGAATAAAAAGCCACACTATTAAACGAGTCGTCATTACATTGTTGTTTAGACTACTTTTCTTATGGCAAAATAGTTTCAATCATTTTGTTCATTTTTTTGTAAAACTGCAAATCCTTCCATTTGCATCCGGAATCACCAGCATCGTGCAACTACATTCCAATAGCTTTTATTAAAACTGAACAGCTACTGTTCATTTTCGTACAGTTATACTGGAATTACTGAAGTACTAGTAGCTGTAAGCCAATCGTTTACAATAACGGCACAGAGGTTGAAAACATTGTTACTGGTAAAATACAACTGACAATACTCAGTTTATGTTCTCATTGAACCATCTATTATTTGAACGAACAATTGTTCAAAACCATACATAACTATTATGTTTAGAAACTATTTTAAAACAACGATCCGTAACCTCTGGAAAAATAAAACCAACAGTTTTCTCAACATCTTTGGTTTGGCTATTGGTATTGCATGCGCCGGACTCATCTTCTTATGGGTGGAAGATGAAGTAAATTTTGACAAGTTCAATCTTAAAAAAGACAGACTATTCTTTGTAAGGGTGAACCAACAATACGACACCTATACCGCAACTTTCGGTTCATCTCCTGGTGTGATGGGTCCTGCAATGAAGGCTGATATACCCGGCATCGCAAACACGTGTCGTGTTACTGAAGACCAGACTTCTCTCCTGTTTAATATTGGCGACAAGGCGGTTTATGCGAGCGGGAAATACGTAGAGTCTGCATTATTTAATATGTTCACCATGCCTTTTGCAGAGGGCAATGCAAAGAATGCTTTTAGCCAGTTGTATTCAATTGTAATTACAGAAAAAACAGCAAAGAAATTTTTTGGGAATGAGAGAAATGTTGTTGGTAAAACGGTAAGAGTAAATAATAGCCGGGACTATATTGTTACCGGTGTTTTAAAAGATCTGCCTCAAAATTCGTCCTTACAATTTGATTGGCTCTCGCCTTTTGAAATATATTATAACAAAAGTCCGTGGGCACAAAAGTGGGGTAACTTTTGTCTTAGCACCTATGTTGAACTAAAACCAGGCATTAACGCTAACGATGTAAATAAGCAATTGTATGATTATTTAAAAGTAAAACAGAATGATGAATCAACTATAGCCCATGCCTTTCTCTTTAGCATGAACAATTGGCATTTGTATGATGAATTTGAGAATGGTAAGCAAACAGGCGGTGGAAGAATACAATATGTTCGCTTGTTCTCAATAATAGCCTGGATCATTTTGTTTATTGCGTGCATTAATTTTATGAACCTTGCTACAGCCCAAAGCGAAAAACGGGCACGCGAAGTAGGTGTAAGAAAAGTGCTTGGTGCAGGAAAGAAAAGATTGATTTTACAGTTCATCGGCGAAGCTCTTTTTATGGCCCTGCTTGCCACCATTTGCGCCATCTTGATTATATCCCTTGTTTTGCCTTCTTTCAATACATTGGTTCAAAAAGAACTTTTATTGAACCTTGGCAATCCACTTCATTTATCAGCATTGCTGCTGATAATCATTATTTGTGGCTTTGTTGCAGGTAGCTATCCATCGTTGTATCTGTCATCTTTCAATCCTGTATATGTTTTAAAAGGAATGAAACTAAAAACAGGAAGTGCTGCTTACATACGCAAGGGTTTAGTGGTACTTCAGTTTACCATTTCCATCGCTTTAATTATTGGAACTATTATCATTTACCAACAAATACAGCACGTAAAGAGCCGCAACCTGGGCTTCAATAAAGACAACTTGATACAGATGCGCTTGCAGGGAGATATGATGAAAAACTTTTCTGCTATTAAACACGATCTGATTAATACAGGTGTAGTTGAGAATGTAGCGCTTGCTGATCACGAAGCCATTTATTCAGGAAATAATACCGGCGCAATTACATGGCAGGGAAAAGATCCAAATAGCAACATCCTTATTTCAAACAGGGTTGTCAGCCCTGAGTTCATATCAGTAACCGGAATGAAAATTTTTGAAGGCAGGGATTTCATTGAAACTGATATTGTTGAAATGGGAGATGATTTTCGACCTAAAGGAGCAAACCCGGTTCTTAATGTAGTTATTACAGAGTCACTTGAAAAGCTAATGGGTAAAGAAAGCGCATTAGGAAAAATACTGCAGCTTCCAGCGTCGAAACAGAATGAATACCTGAACCTAAAAGTTACAGGGGTAGTAACAGACTATGTTTATGGAAATATGTATGGAAAACCTGATCCTGTTGTTTTCTATTGTATTCCCAAATTTACAAAGCTGATGTACGTAAAGACCAAAGCCCAAAGTAATACCGAACAGGCTTTGACAAAAATAGAAGCAGTGATGAAAAAAAATAATCCTGCCTATCCTTTTGAGTACAAATTTGTTGATGATCAGTTCAACCAAATGTTTTTAAGCGAAATGCTAATCAGTAAGTTGTCAAGAGTCTTTGCTGCGTTAGCTATCATCATTTCATGCCTCGGCTTGTTTGGTCTTGCCGCTTACACAGCAGAGCGAAGGACGAAAGAAATTGGTGTGCGTAAAGTATTAGGCGCATCGGTAGCAGGACTTGCCGGATTACTGTCAAAAGACTTCCTAAAGCTGGTTGCTTTCTCGTGCCTCATTGCATTTCCTGCGGCCTGGTGGGCAATGCAGAAATGGCTGCAGAATTACACATACAGAATTGAGATAAGCTGGTGGATCTTTATTGCTGCCGGTGCTTTGGCTATTGCAATAGCATTGGCAACCGTTAGTTTCCAGGCTATTAAAGCTGCGATAGCTAACCCGGTAAAGAGTTTGAGAACGGAATAGTCTGAAGCAGGATTTAGAAGGATTTGAAAGGATTGGGACGAAACGGAGATTTTTAAACTGAAATCTAAATCGACTTTTAAAAACATAACAATGTTCAAAAACTATTTCAAAATTGCATGGCGTAGCCTGCTGCGCAACAAATCTTTTTCCTTTATCAACATAATGGGATTGGCTGTGGGAATGACCGCTTGCTTGCTTATATTTTTATATGTAAGCTTTGAATTAAGCTATGATAATTTTCATAAAAAAGCAGAGCGTATCTATCGTGTAGTCACTGATACAAAAACACCCTCCGAAACTATCACCCAGGGAGCGACAACTACGCCGATCGCCATTATTATGAAAAAAGATTTTCCGGAAGTGGAAGATGCGGTTCGCCTCGGAAGAGATGGCTTTCTGGTGCGTAAAGGAAATGTAAAGTTGCAGGAAGAAAGATCTGTACTTGCAGATTCTACTTTGTTCAATGTCTTTGATTTTCCGCTTGTATCAGGTGATAAAAACACAGCATTGAGAGAACCTATGAGTATTATCTTATCTCAAACCACTGCAAAAAAATATTTCGGAAATACAGAGCCTTTGGGTCAGCAATTGTTACTTACCGGTAAGGCTATCAATGCAACGATTACCGGTATCATGAAAGATATTCCTGAGAACTCGCAGATACAGGCAGACATGTTTGTCTCCATGTCGTCTTACAAGCAAATCTATGGTAGCCCGACATCAGATAGTGAATGGACCAATCATGCCTATTATACCTACCTTTTATTAAAGCCTCATACCGATGCAATAGCACTTGAGAGAAAATTTCCGGCATTTATGGAATTTCATCACGGCGCCCAGGCGAAAGAACTGCAGATGCAAGACTATTTGAGTTTAGAGCCTTTACGTGATGTGTATTTGAAATCGAAGCGTGACGGATTTGTAACAGGTAATATCAATAATGTTTATATCTTTTCAATAATCGCTGTTTTTATTTTATTGATAGCGTGTATCAATTTTATTAATCTTACTACAGCAAGAAGTGCTGAACGTGCAAAAGAAGTGGGCATTCGTAAAGTAGTTGGCGCCTTAAGGTTTCAACTTGCGAGGCAATTCATAGGCGAATCAGTACTTATTTGTTTGATTGCTTTTGTACTAACTATTTTATTGTGTGCATTGGCACTGCCGTTGTTTAATCAGCTTGCAGGTAAAGAAATAAGCAGCAGTATCTTCAATAATCCTTTACACATCTTTAGTTTACTCCTGCTTTCGGTCGTCATTGGTATTATTGCAGGCTTCTATCCGTCTCTTGTCTTATCCTCCTACAAACCGGTTAGTGTTTTAAAAGGCCGTTTTTCGACAGGTACAAAAGGATTGATCTTAAGAAAAGGCCTTGTTGTTTTCCAATTTACCATTTCTATTGTTTTAATTGTAGGAACTATTGTGGTGTATATGCAATTGAATTACATGCGCAACCAGGATCTTGGTTTTAGTAAGGACCAGGAAATTATTATCAATACGAATTTCGATAAGAATAAAGACGCGTTCAAACAATCACTGTCCTCTATTCCTGGTGTTTTATCAAGCAGTTATTCATCAAGTGTTCCAGGCAGCGGCAATAATTCTGCCTATTCTCAGGTGCAGAACAAAAGAGGCGAAATGCAAAAAACAAACTTAGACCTCTATTTTGTTGATTTTGATTATGTTAAACAATATAATTTAAAACTGGCAGCAGGAAGAGTATTTTCAAAAGGCTTTGCTACAGACAGTACACAAGCAATGATGATCAATGAAAGCGCTGCAAAACTATTAGGCTACACATCACCACAAGAAGCAATAGGCAAATACTTTGATCAGTGGGGCAGAAAAGGTAAAATTATAGGCGTACTAAAAGATTTTCATTACAAATCTTTACAACAACCAATACAACCGTTGACGATGCGGATTGAGCCAAATGGTTTCGGAACAATTTCTATAAAAGTAGCTGCAGCTAACCTGCCTTCAACCATAAAAGCAATTGAAAGCAAATGGAATCAAACAATTCCCAACAGGCCGTTCGAATATTATTTCCTGGATGATTTTTTTAATAAGCAGTATAAAACCGAAGCTAATTTTGGTAATCTCTTTTTCAATTTTGCAGTTCTTGCCATTTTTATTTCCTGTCTTGGTTTGCTTGGTCTTTCATCTTATAGCACCATACAACGCACAAAAGAAATCGGTGTACGCAAAGTGTTAGGGGCAAGTATTTCTAACATCGTCAACTTATTATCAATTGAATTTATAAAGCTCATATTAATAGCGTTAATAATTGCATCACCACTTGCGTGGTTTGGCATGAACAAATGGTTGCAGGATTTTGCGTATCGTACAAACTTGTCCTGGTGGGTATTTGCGTTGGCAGGTATAGTTGCAGTAATGATTGCATTTTTGACCATTAGCTTCCAGGCGATAAAAGCTGCGATAGCTAACCCGGTGAAGAGCCTGAGAACCGAATAGAATGATAAATTGGAAACGAACAATTACCGCTTTGTTACCCTTACCCAGTCAACTAATATTTTAGTTTTACCCTGCTTAATTAAATCAACTGTTTCAGCAGGAATACCTACATATGGCTGTTTTATTTTATTAACACCGCCGGGATAGGCACCACCAAGAGCAAAATTTAAAATCAAATATTTCGGATTATCAAAGGCCCACTTTCCATATTTTTCTATCGCTGCCTTTGTAACGGTATAATAAGCTCTGCCATCTATTTTAAAAACCAGGCTATCCGGTGCCCAATCAACAGAATATATGTGCCAGTTCGTTACAGGATCAGACATCATAGAAGAATCTCTTTTGACGAAAGGTGTATTGCCTGAATAACCAGGTCCATGAATGGCAGAGTTAACCCATTCGCTCTCTCCCACAAATTCCATAATGTCGATCTCCCCTGTCTGTGGCCATCCGCCGTTACCGAGCAGCCACCAGGCCGGCCATAGCCCTTTACCTTCGGTCATTTTTATGCGAGCTGCTGCTGTGCCATATGTAAATTCTACCTTGCCTTTTGTATTAAGACGACATGAAATAAAATCAAACTTCTTGCCATCTTTTGTAACAAAACCAGGCGCATAACGCGGTTGCAGAACCAAAGCGCCATTTTTTGCACCTTCCGATGCTTTGCCTTTAACCGTATAAATGGTAGCTATTGAATCAACGTATGCCTGTTGCTCGTTATTAGCAACTTGTCCCGTCAGTACAACATTCCACTTTGTGCGATCTAAAGAAGATCCCGAAAAATCATCAAAAAAAATGGTTTGGGAAGAGGCCTCAAAGTCTCTATTGTTTTTTGATGCTGCACAAAAGGTAAAAGCAGGCATAGCTACAATACTTGCGATCTTTAGCCAATTTAGTCGTTTCCGGTAATTCATTTTATCAAACAATTTAAGAGATGTCAGTTCGGATGACAAATGTGCGCTAAATTAATTGCTCCCGGAGCACCTTTTTATTGAAACATGAAATTCAGTGAAAATTGAGTTGAATTACAAACGCTAACGATTTTATCCAAGTAGTAGGCAAAACTTTGCAATATCTATTTCGTATTTATCCAATAACTTTAGCTACCTCATAACGCCCATTAACTACTTCCATTAAATTGATTTATGAAACAGATTCCAGTTTGCCTAATATTTCTTTTAATCATAGCGAACCGAACATATAGCCAACAAGCTGAGGCTATATACAAAACTTATTGTGGGGGCTGTCACGGTGCGAGACTGGAAGGTAACTCAGCACCTAAATTAATCAAAGATAAATGGCAGCATGGATCAACGAGTAAAGCAATATTCAGAACCATTAAAACCGGAATTCCAAATACTGAGATGAAAGGTTGGGGCAATGTTTTAAAAGACAGAGAAATTAATACTTTAGTAAATTTCATCGTCGCTTCTCAAAAAGGACCTGCGAAAACGAGCGCTTCAATTCCTTCAACAATTGTTACACAAGATTATGTATTGAAAGTAGAAAAGCTCGATTCGGGCCATACTTCAACTCCATGGGCAATTGAATTTGTTAATGCGAACCTCGCTTTGATTTCTGAAAAAATCGGTAGACTCCGCTGGCTAAACAACGGCAAACTTGATACGGTGCCTATTCACGGACTTCCTGCTACCCATACTCAAAGCGGCACCGGCGGTTTTATGGACATTGCTTTAGATCCGAAGTACCCGGAAAATGGGTGGGTTTATTTAGGCTACAGCCACACCAACGGAAATCTGCAGGATAAAAATGCTCCCGGAATGACCAAGATAATCCGGGGTAAAATAAAAGACCATGAATGGACAGATCAACAAACGTTGTTTGATGTACCCGACTCGCTAATGGTGGTAAAAGGCGATCGATGGGGATGCAGGTTTTTGTTTGACAAAGCCGGCTATCTCTACTTCACCATTGGCGACATGGGCAAGGCAATGGCTTCGCAGGATCTCAGTCGTGCCACAGGAAAAGTATATCGCATTAATCCGGATGGTTCTATACCAAAAGACAATCCTTTCGTTAACACCCCGGGAGCTTTGCCTGCAATTTTCACCATTGGCAATCGCAATGTTGAAGGTATTGCCCAACATCCTGTTACTGGCGCTATTTGGGCCACTGAGCATGGACCACGAGGGGGAGACGAATTAAATATTTTAAAAAAGGGTAGTAATTATGGATGGCCCGTCATTACCTATGGTATAGACTATAGCGGAAGTAAAGTGTCAGATAAGATCGAACAGGAAGGTATGGAACAACCCGTTGTGCAATGGACGCCATCCATAGCAGTATGTCCGGCAGAGTTTATAACCAGTCCGCTTTTTGCAAAATGGAAAAATAATCTAATGGTAGGAGCTCTTGCTTTTGAAGAATTGCGAAGACTTGTTATTGTAAATGAGAAAGTGATAAAGCAGGAAATACTTATGAAAGGATATGGCCGTGTAAGAGATATAAAAACCTGTCCTGATGGCTCTCTTTATGTTATATTAAACAAACCAGACATGATACTGCGGATTACACCGCAGAAGCAAAAGAAATCAGAGTAACAGGAGAAGAGATTTCGGAATTAAATGAAACAAAATAAATAATAACGCAAACGCTTATAAACAAAAGTTTGGCAATTTCTAATGGATAATTTCTAATTAAACTATCTTCGTCAAAAATAAATTAGCTATATGAATTTGCATGAATACCAGGCTAAGGAGTTACTGAAGAAATACAATGTTCCTGTACAGGAAGGAATTGCAGTAGATACTGTAATGGCAGCCGAAGAGGCTTACAGGCAAATCAAAAATGATACGGGCAGTCATTTTGCAGTAGTAAAGGCGCAAATACATGCAGGTGGTCGCGGTAAGGGTAAAATACAAGGAAAAGAACAACGGGGCGTTGCAGTTGGTAAGAGCCTTGAAGACATTTCTAATATTGCTAAGAATATTCTTGGCGGCACATTGGTTACAATACAAACTGGTCCTGCCGGTAAAAAAGTAAGTAAAATACTTATTGCACAAGACGTATATTATCCCGGCCCTAATCCTGTAAAAGAATTTTATTTAAGTATTCTTCTTGACAGGGCAAAAGGACAGAATGTAGTAATGTACAGCACTGAAGGGGGAATGGATATTGAAGAAGTAGCACATAATACTCCAGAAAAAATATTTAAAGAATGGGTGTACCCGGGTGGCGGACTGCAAGGTTATCAAGCGAGAAAAATAGCTTTCAACCTTGGATTGTCGGGTGAAGCATTTAAGAATTGCGTGAAACTGGTAACCAATCTATACAATGCTTATGTAGGTCTCGACTGCAGCATGGTAGAGATAAACCCGCTCTTTAAGACAGCAGATGAAAAAATAATTGCAGTAGATTGTAAAATGAATTTAGACGAAAATGCGCTGATGCGTCATGCTGACCTTGCCAACCTGAGAGATGTAAATGAAGAAGATCCTACTGAAGTGGAAGCGGGACAATTTAACCTGAATTTTGTAAAGCTGGATGGCAATGTAGGTTGCATGGTAAACGGTGCCGGACTTGCTATGGCTACGATGGATATGATTAAACTTGCCGGTGGTGAACCTGCTAACTTTCTTGATGTTGGTGGTACGGCCAATGCGCAAACAGTGGAAGCAGGTTTCAAGATCATCATGAAAGATCCAAATGTAAAAGCCATTCTTATTAATATTTTCGGAGGTATCGTTCGTTGTGACCGTGTTGCTTCAGGTGTTATTGAGGCCTACAACAAATTGGGAAACATTCATATCCCTATCATCGTTCGGCTACAGGGGACCAATGCGGAAGAAGCTAAAAAGCTGATAGATGAAAGCGGTCTGAAAGTACAAAGCGCTATTCTTTTAAGCGAAGCTGCAGATCTGGTGAAGAAAGCGGTGGCGTAATAAATTTAAAACGATTAGCATTCTATCTATAAATTATTAAATCTCATCTAAACGGTGAGATTTTTTATTGTGTGTAGTCACGGGCTGCTATTAAGCACTCTCGTATCGCCTGTTTATACTTCTGTTTTCATTCTGCAATGGTTCGGTAATATTTTAAGCAGCGATAGAACCAATATTCAAGCACTGGTTATAAAGCTTTTTTATTTTATTGCAATTCAGGTCAAGACCTAAGTTTGAAAAAATTGTTTCGGTCAAAAACTTATTGTAAAAATAGGT
>JBBPZJ010000333.1:0-6481 GCA_038199395.1 Chitinophagales bacterium | reverse complement strand
GGCTTAGTCGGTCGGTACATGCAACTGGCAGCATTAATGATGCAATAGTGCAAGGCACCAATGTGGAAGCACTGGAGGTAGCCCGCACTATTCTGTTGAAATTG
The DNA here is from genome assembly GCA_038199395.1 of Chitinophagales bacterium. Taxonomy (GTDB): domain Bacteria; phylum Bacteroidota; class Bacteroidia; order Chitinophagales; family Chitinophagaceae; genus Segetibacter. The sequence continues at coordinate 6,377 of JBBPZJ010000333.1, read as the reverse complement.
GGTTGCGAAACGAAATCGAGTGAAAGGGTTTAGTGCACCTGAAGCCTAAGGATGATTAGAGAATTAACGGTACAAGGGAGCGACGCAACGATTTAGAGAATAGTTCAAATGCTTGTAACAATAATAAACAAGAGCAAAAAAAATTAATATGGAAAGTTTACAAGGAAAAATCGCCCTGGTAACAGGTGCAGGAAAAGGAATAGGAAAGGCCATCGCCCTGGCGTTGGCTAATGAGGGTGTTCAGGTTGGTTTGCTCGCACGAACTGACAAAGACCTGCAGGCAGTAGCTAAAGAAATTGAAGCAGCCGGCGGTAAAGCAGCGACCGCTACGGCAGATGTGAGCGACTTGCAGAGCGTAAACAAAGCGATTAACAGTATACAGGAGCAACTCGGCAACATCGACATCCTGCTAAACAATGCGGGCACAGGTAAGTTTGGTAAGTTCCTGGAACTGGAACCTGAAGAGTGGGAGAACCAGGTAAGGGTAAACCTGTTTGGTGTGTATTATGTAACCCGCGCTGTGTTGCCGCAAATGATTGAAAGGCAGACGGGTGACATTGTAAACATTTCATCAACAGCAGGCTTGAAAGGCGCCGTCGGAACGAGCGCTTACAGCGCATCGAAATTTGGTGTGATGGGTTTGACCGAGTCGCTGATGCTGGAAGTGCGCAAGCATAACATTCGGGTGATGGCCTTAAACCCAAGCACGGTAGTAACTGAATTGGCTAAAAGTGCAAACCTCATCAACAACAATGAAGACAAACTTATTCATGCCGAAGATTTTGCAGAATTGATTGTGGCGCAGTTAAAATTGAACAGGAGAGTTTTTGTGAAAGAAGCTTCCTTGTTTGCGACTAACCCTTAGCGAATTTTTAATTATAAATGTTGAATGTTTCCTATTGATTTATAATAACGAATTTAATAACATAGTAATCTATATAAAAAACAATAACAATGAAAGTAGAAATATGGAGCGACATCGTTTGCCCGTTTTGTTATATCGGCAAACGCAAATTTGAAATGGCGTTGGAAAAATTCGGCGCAAAAGACAAGGTGGAGATAGAATGGAAAAGCTTTCAACTGGACCCCGAAATGGATAACAGCGAAGGCATGAATGTACACGAATACTTAGGCAAAAGAAAAGGAGGCACACCAGCCGACGGTAAACGCATGAACGATGGCATGACCGCCATAGCAGCAGAAGCAGGCTTGCACTACGACTTTGATAATGCCATCATCAACAACACATTGCCGGCGCATCGCTTATTACATTTTGCTAAGGAACAGGGTTTGCAAAATGAACTGAAGGAGCGGTTATTTAAAGCCTATTATACCGAAGGTAAAGACACGGGTGATGTAGAAACATTGGTGCAACTAGCTGCAGAAGTTGGCCTCGATGAAGCAGCATCAAAGAAAGTTTTAGAAGAAAACCTGTACGAAGAAGAAGTGCGTAAAGATCAGTACGATGCGTACCAGATTGGCGTGCAGGGTGTGCCCTTTTATGTGTTCAACAACAAATATGCGGTAAGCGGCGCCCAAAGCCCCGACGTGTTTGCGGAGGTTTTAGAAAAAGTTTGGGAAGAAGAGAAGCCGCAACTGGTAGTGGCTGAAGGCGAAGGCTTTTGCGACATCAACGGTAACTGTAATTAATGACGAATAAAAAGGAATTATGAATGTATTAATGGTATTAACCTCGCGCAGCGAGTTGGGTAACACCGGTAAGAAGACAGGATTTTGGGTAGAAGAATTTGCAGCCCCTTAATATGTATTTAGTGATGCAGGCGCCGATATCACCATCGCATCGCCTAAGGGTGGTCAACCGCCTGTAGACCCTAAAAGCACCGAACCCGATTCGCAAACAGAGGCAACAAAAAAGTATTATGCCGATAAAAATTTGCTCGATAAAGTAGCCCATACAAAAAAATTGGCAGACGTTGTTGCCGATGAATTTGATGCGGTGTTTTATCCCGGTGGTCACGGTCCATTGTGGGATTTAAACAAGGATGAACATTCCATTCAACTGATACAGAATTTTATAAAGGCAGGTAAGCCGGTAGCAGCCGTTTGTCATGCACCGGCCGCCCTCCTCAATGTAAAAGATGAAAATGGTGACCCTTTGGTAAAAGGCCAAAAGGTAACCGGTTTTACCAATACCGAAGAAGAAGCCGTACAACTTACCGATGTTGTTCCCTTCTTGTTGGAAGATGAACTGAAAGCTAAAGGCGGCGAGTACTCGAAAGGTGCAGACTGGTCATCGTATGTAGTACAAGACGGCTTGTTAATTACCGGTCAAACCCGGCAAGCAGTGAGGAAGCAGCCAAAACGTTGGTGGCATCACTGAAAAAATAAAACAACAATATACAGATAGCCGGCCACGGTACAACAGAGGGGGCATGAGTGTGATAACAACCATCTAAATAATGGAATTGCACAGTAAAAAAAAGCAGCATAATATTAACCGGCTATCATTTATTCAATTAAAATACAAAGGCAATAAATGAGTAGTAAAGCAACAAAAGGAATATTATTTGAACCATACGACCTGGCGGGCATTACCCTGAAAAACAAAATGGTAATGGCGCCTATGACCCGCAGTCGCTCTAACAACGAAGGCAATGTAGCCGCAGCACTCACGGCCCAATATTATCAGCAACGAGCTACTGCCGGTCTCATAATAACCGAGGGTACTTTTATAAGTCCGCAAGCCATTGGCTTTGTAAATGTACCGGGTATTTATACCGATGCACAGGTGGAAGGATGGCAAGAGGTAACCAAAGCTGTTCACAATAAAGCAGGAGTTATATTCAACCAGTTGTGGCATGTGGGTCGCTTATCGCACCCCGATTTACTCGATGGTAATTTGCCGCATGCGCCATCGGCTATCAACCCGCATTCGCAGGCTTATACCGACAAAGGATTTACCGATACGGTAACACCTAAGGAAATGACGAAAGAAGACATCAATCAAACCATCGAAGCATTTAAAAACGGCGCTGCCAATGCAGTAAAAGCAGGCTTTGATGGTGTTGAACTGCACGCAGCCAATGGCTATTTGCTGCACCAGTTTTTTGTAGGTGCCTCCAACCAACGCACCGATGAATATGGCGGAACCATAGAGAACCGTGCACGCATTCTGTTTGAAATTTTGGATGCGTTCAAAGGGGTGATAGATTACAATCGGGTGGGTATCCGTTTCAATCCATCTGCACACAATTTGTTTGGTTTGCAGGTAGATGAACTGACCATTCCAACTTTTGAGTACATTATCAAAAGACTAAACGATTATGGTCTTGCCTACATCCATCTTACCGAGCCCTTCAACGATGTTAGCGAAGTGCCCTTTGCTGTAAGTGAAGTAGCAAAGCATTTTAGACCTATATACAACGGCACGCTCATCATCAACAAGGGCTTTACCAAAGAAAGCGCTACCGAAATACTGGTAGCAAACGATGCCGACCTGGTTGCTTTTGGAGTTCCATTTATAGCCAACCCCGACCTGGTGGAAAGATTTAAAATAGATGCGCCGTTGAATGCGCCCGATAAGAACACTTTTTATAGTAGCGGAACCAAGGGTTATATAGATTACCCACGATTAACCGCATAACTTTTTTTTGGGGTAACCAGCGGCAACGCTACTATCAACATTCGTAGCGTAGCACACTTGTACGGCAGTAAGGCAATTGAAGAACTCAATGAAGAAGCCAATTACCGAACAGATAAATTGTAAGAATAGAAATAGTTATTTAAATGTCGTTTACTTAAGAAAGTTTCCCGCAAAGAAAACCAAGGAGCAAAGAAGCAACGCTGAGAATCTGGATACCCTTGCGACTTTGCGTTGTATTTCTTTGCGTCTTTGCGTGAAAAATATATGTTAAGTAAACGACATTGATGGTTCTTAAAAAAAATAAACTAAGTAATATGAGTAATCATCAGATAAAATTAGATGCAGTAGATATTAAAACCGCCGATGAGCGTATGAAGCCTATCCTGGAAAACATCATTAAAAAAAATGGTGGGGTGCCAAATATGTATGCCAACATGATTAACTCTCCCGGCTTATTAGAAACCTACCTTCATGGCTACGACGTATTCCGTAGGGAAAGTGGTTTTTCCCCGGTAGAACAGGAGGTAGTTTTTCTTACACTCAGTTACCAGAATGCGTGTGATTACTGCATGGCAGCCCATAGTGTCATAGCTGATAAAATGAGCAAGGTACCGGAAGACGTTACAAATGCCATACGCGAAGGACAGTCAATTGACGATGCCAAATTACAGGCATTATCAGCTTTTTCAAAAGAGATGTTCATTACCCGCGGCAGACCTTCTGCCGATGCAACCGAACAGTTTCTTGCAGCAGGCTATAGCGAAAGGCAAGTGCTGGAAATTATATTAGCTCTTGCTGTAAAAACATTGAGCAACTATAGTAATCACGTGTTTGGAACAGCACTCGACCCTATGTTCAAAAGTAGGGAATGGAGCAGTGCGGCTTAGTATGTTGTAGAAGCAAGCGCATAGCCTAATTATAGTTACAGACAACAGCCCTAAAAACATTAGAGCCACAGGACAAACCTGCCAATCGTACACTAATAACCCCAATCCAAAGCCGCTACTTTGCACCCAATAGCTCCACCGGCTTCGGTCAACAGGGAGTAGAACAAAAAGCCCCGGTACATCAAAAGTATCGGGGCTTCCTTTTATGGGTCTTTTCGTCTACTCCACTTGATGTTGTACGTTCGCCCTTTTTGTCGCTCTGCTAAGTCAATTTTTTTAGGTCATAAAAAGCATTTACCATAGCGTCAAACTCAGGTTTTCCATCGTTTAAATGAACGAAATATTGTTGATAAATGTATTGTGCAATTGAGTTGTTCGGTCTTGTTTTAAATAAGTGCATGTGCAAATCTTTGATATTTTTCTTTACTCCATTTATTCTTTTTTGAGTAAAGAAGTCGAGAAAATTTTTAGAAATTATCTCTCCATTTTCTGTGTTCAAAAGTATGACGTGGGAAGTGTTTTTGATAATTTTGTATGTTTCAAATGGGTTTAATTTGCCCTGTAGTCCATATAACCATTCTATTGTGCTTTTTACATGCTTCTCAGCCTGAAAAAGTTGAAACATCCATTTACCCGCCATAATAAAATAGGGAAATTTAGAATTGGGTACGACTATAAAATTTTTAGTTGGGTCTTCGCCTTCAGGGATAAAAAAGGAACTCGTTATTATTGGAAATTTATAAGTTATATCAATTGTGTCAGTGGCTTTTGCCTTTTTAAAATTGTTTACTGAAAATGCTTTCCTTAAATTCTCTTCTATTCTATTTTCAATAACAGGGATTAGTCTAAAACCATTAAAGCGTCCGATTGAACACCTGTAAAAAATTGATTGAATTAGTAACTCGTAAAGAGATGTGTCATATTTTTTGTCAATGACAATAGAATTATTATTAATCTTGTCAAGCTTTGATTGGTATAAAGTTCTTAGCCTTTTTTCTGCAAACTGTGAAGCAAATATTGCTTCAAGTCTTGAGAACTTTTCTTCGCATTCTGTACATATGAGATTGTCCCTGCTATATGGGTTTTCCTTTTCATTCTGCAAGTCATGTAATTCTCCAAATTCTTCAACCATTTCAGGAAGAATACTTCTACCTGTATACATTTTTGTAAAACTTTGAGGTTCGATTGAAAATGAAAGCTCCATATCTCTTTCTCCCGAACCACGTTGAGTTATACATTTTTTAATTAGGAACCATGGTATAAGGTGAACATTCTTTTTGTCGGCATCATTCGTCTTGCATATTGGACATTTTTCCATGAAAAGTTGTTGAAAGTATTTTAATGTGTCGACAGGGTGACGTACAACGGTTCACGGCTTGGCGTTTTGGCGGCAATAGCGTTCCTTCCGCTTGGCATCCGAAGCTAAATTAATGATAAAAAGTTGATGATAAAAACTAAAGCCAAATAGATAATGTCCAGCTGGAACTACAGCACAACAGCGATTAAAAAGTCGAAGGCTCCAACATCCAGCCGCCATAATGCCAAACCGAATGTTATGTGCCGTTTATTCTGTAAAACATTGTCCATATATTTTTAGTAGAAGTCTCCCTTCGTCCAGTTCGTGTGTTTATCCTCGTAATGATTATCATTCTTTTGGATGTAAAGGTTTATTAATGCTTGGCGTCTCCTTCTTATATTCAACTTCAACTGTATCTCCAATTGCAAGTGTCGTGTCGTGCGCATTACCAGTATACTTTTTCCCGTTAAAAGTGAACTCGTAGGAATAAGAAAACTTAGGCTTAACTGGCTGATTTCCCATATAATTCTTCTCGTCAATAATTACTGCTTTGTAAGCCATCGACCAACCCCGTCTTGTTGCCATATAT
>JBBPZJ010000332.1:0-2121 GCA_038199395.1 Chitinophagales bacterium | reverse complement strand
TTGGCAACCGATGGCGACTTCAACGTGGGACAAACAAGTGAAAAAGATTTGGAAGAATTAATTACCCAGGAAACAAGAGCGGGAATTTATCTTACCTGCCTCGGGGTTGGAATGGGAAATTACAAGGACAGTAAATTAGAAATACTGGCAAATAAGGGCCATGGCAATTTTGCCTATTTGGATAATGAAGGGGAAGCTGAAAAGGTACTGGTAGAAGAATTTGCCCAGACAATGTACACTGTTGCCAGTGACGTTTATTTAAACGCACTTTTCAACTCCGACATCGTAAAAGAATACAGACTCATAGGTTTTGATAATCAAAAAAGTGCATTGACAGATAAAAGCACCACTCTTGAAGGAGGTGAAGTAGGAAGTGGACATTCTTTAATGGCAGTTTTTGAAATATTACCAAATGACGTTGTTTCATTAGAAAAGATTTCAAAAGATGTCTTGCTGGCGTCACTTCAATTATCTTATAAGAACCCGTTAAGCGATGAGTCTATCAAAGATTATTTTGAAGCGACTAATAACTATAAAAGCCTTGCTGAAGCAGACACTTCCTTACGGTTTGCCTCTTCTGTCATCATGTTCGGACTACTGCTAAAACAGTCCACATTTTCAAACAGTTATTCCTGGGATGATGTTTATAACCTTGCTATTGCCTCTGCTAAACCTGATAACCTTTTACAGAAAGAATTTATTGATATGGTTGGTAAGGCAAAGAAAATTTATCCGGCAAAGCGGAAAAAGTAATTTTTTTGCCATAAAAACGCCGAACGCATTTCTACCTTCGGCATTTTTGTTTGTTATAACCCTTCGATAAACTAATCCTCTTCTACTTCTACTTCTAACACACTACGAAAAGGCTTCCTTTATTTTTTCAAAAAAACTCTTATCGCTTTTATCAGGATGAGGCTTAAAATTATCACTATCGTTCATTCTTTCAAGCATTGCTCTCTCCTCGCTGCTCACGATTTGCGGTGTCCATACATTTACATGAATCAATTGATCACCTTTTGAGTATCCGTTTACTTCCGGAAATCCTTTACCTTTTAACCGGAAGATTTTTCCGCTTTGCGTGCCAGCAGGTATTTTAATTTTAGCCTTTCCATCAATCGTAGGAACTTCTACGTTTGTACCAAATACTGCATCAGGAAAGGTAATAAACAGCTCAAACGCCACGTTTAATCCATCCCTGTGCAAACTTGGATGAGCTTCTTCTTCTATAAGAATAATTAAATCTCCATTTGATCCGCCTCTTTCCCCGGCGTTACCTTTTCCACTAAGGCTAAGTTGCATGCCTTCCTGAACGCCCGCAGGAATGTCAAGGCTTACCATTTCTTCCCCATATACGCGTCCTTCGCCTTTGCATGTGGTGCATTTAGCAGTAATAGTGGTGCCTTCACCATTACAGGTGCTACAGGTCGTAACGGTCTGCATCTGACCAAGAAAGGTATTTTGAACTTTACGAACCTGCCCGCTTCCATTACAAGTAGAGCAAGTTTGCATACTGCCTTTGTCTTTTGCACCGCTTCCACTACATGTATTACAACTTACATATTTCTTAACCTTTATATTTTTGGTAACGCCCTTTGCAATTTCCTCGAAGTTGAGTTTTAGCTTCACTCGCAGATTACTGCCTCGTTGACCTGTTGCCCTTCTGCCACCACTGCGGCTTCTGCCGCCTCCGCCTCCGAAAAAGTTACCAAAAATATCTTCGCCGAATATGTCACCAAATTGGCTGAAAATATCTTCCATGTTGCTAGCGTGACCGCCACCAAAACCACCTGTTCCCGGTCCAAAAGCCTGATGACCATACCTGTCATACTTCGCCTTTTTATCGGCGTCACTTAGTACTTCGTAAGCTTCTGCTGCCTCTTTAAACTTTTCCTCCGCTTCATGATCTCCGGGGTTTCTGTCAGGGTGATATTGCATCGCCACCTTGCGATAAGCTTTTTTTATTTCATCGCCGCCGGCAGATTTACCAACCCCAAGCACCTCGTAATAATCTCTTTTTGTTGACATATATGCTCCCATTCCCTAAGGGAAGTTTTTAAAAAATTGATCTTTACAATTCTAACGTAAAAAATACCCGTTTATTACCAATTTTTCTCCGCAACG
>JBBPZJ010000331.1:0-6917 GCA_038199395.1 Chitinophagales bacterium | reverse complement strand
GCCGGCAATGCAAACGCATCCGCTTGTTGCGGATTTAATAAATTGTATGGTCCAAAAAGCCCCGCTGCATATTCGTTTACCGGGTTGTTGTAAATCTGAACTGGTGTGCCTTTTTGAAGTATCTGGCCGCCTTGCAAAATAATTATTTCATCTGCCCACGAAAGTGTATCCAACGGATCGTGAGAAACTATGATGCAGGTAATTTTTAATTTCTCACATATATCATGTATAACTGATTTTAGAACCGTTTTATGAACCAGGTCTAAATTTGAATAAGGTTCATCAAGCAGAAGTAGTTTCGGAGAAGTAATTAATAACCTGGCCGCAGCGATGCGCTGTTTTTCACCTCCCGATAACTGATCTGTCTTTCGCTTAAGTAAATGATCTACCTGGCAAACCCTCAAAATCATTTCTGCTTCATACTCCGAAATTTTGTTTGCCATTTCCAATAACTCTTCCACTCTATAATTATTGCGTAATTCAAAGTGCTGCGACAGATAAGCAATGCTGCTATGCCCGGCTATTAGTTTTTCATCCGGCCCTAATACCCGTTCATCGTCAATGAAGATTTCGCCAGCATCAGGTTGTATCAACCCGGCTATTATTTTAAGCAGGGTACTTTTACCAGAACCTGTTTCTCCCGCAATAGCAATTTTTTGAAACCTTTGCTGCACGAAACTGACGTCTTTTAAAACAAAATTGCTTCCTGCTTTTTTGAGTACACCTTTTACATGTAGTAAATTCATTTTATCATATCTGTTCAACCAAAAGTAGAGGGTTTTACATAAACTACTTTTCAAATTTGCTACCCAAAAAAAAGAAGCTAAACCTTATTCAATCCTAAACATCAATATTTGTTATAATTCTATCGACGCTAAAAACTTTACTTAATATTACTTTACTTTACCGTCAATTTCACTTTCAATCGCTATATATGAAACAGCTTCAACTTATAACCTTGCTACTGCTCACAACGTTATTGTCAATACAAAAATCATCAGCTCAAAACCCTGAAAATTGGACTCCTAAACAATTAATACAACCGGCAGAATTGGCTGAAAAAATCTCAAACAAGAAAGATGTACCTGTTATATTTAGTGTAGGACCAGGAGCTACTATTCCTAACTCAATAGATATAGGAATGGGAAAAGAAAAAGAAAATTTAGAAAAGCTAAAAAAGGAGTTGAGCGCTTTACCTGCAGAAACAAAAGTTGTTGTGGATTGCGGTTGCTGCCCTTTTGAACACTGCCCAAATGTGAGACCTGCGATTAATGTTTTAAAGGAAATGAAATTTACAAATTTCCAGTTACTGAACCTTGAGCACAATATTAAAACAGACTGGATAGATAAAGGATATCCGGTAGTAAAACAATAAATGGTTTAGTGTGTTTTAATTGGAGTTGTTGAGGACAGTCAGTAAGGCATTGGGGCATTAAGGCATTTCGGGCATTGGGAACAAGTGTAAGTGGGTTAAAAAGGCTTTGAATAGAATCTTGCACTTTAGGTAGTAGCAAGTGGATATTATTTCTTGAATTTTATTTTCCAGTAAGATTGAACTCCGTATAGAACGTTTCCTTTTACATCAATTCCGGCTTTCAGTCCATACATCTGATCCTGCTTGTTTCGCAGTAAGAGGCCTGCCTCAAATTGCTGTATGAAACTTTCTCTCGAACCGGTAATACCTCCTCCCAAATAAAGTTGGTTTCGGGGCTGATAAGGATGATCAATAGTAATCGTATTAGTAATAACCGGCAAGCGCAAACTATAACTCGGATTGCGGCTTTGTATTTGGTTTTGACTTACAGCATCATCAAGTCTTACCATACCCACACTATTGCCGCTGCTGTCTTTTAATTGAATGCTGTCTTTATAATGGTTGATCGCATAAAATTGCGCTGCCAGTTCTTTGACCTGTTGGGTCAACTTTTTAATATCTGTCGACGTCTGCTGATATATTTTGGGAATAACGGTAGGCGATGCAGGCTCAGACTTCACAATAATAGGTTGATATTGAGGTATTGTTATGGGAGGCTGCATGATGTATTGCGTGTCTCTTTTGATGGTCACTGTCGGCTGAAGAGTTTGATCAGCCTTCACCTGGAAACATCCTTTTGCAAAAAGTATAAAGAATACTATTAGCGCAACAATGATAATGAGAGAAAGAATATTATTTTTTATATATGTCATAACCAATCGATTATACCGTTAAAATAATATTCGGAACGCACTAATCCTAATGTACGTAAAATAACATGACGTGATAAGGGATCTCTAAGGAAAAACTTTACCGTTTAAGCAAACTCAGCAGAAAGAAAACCCCTACATTGCTGTAATGGCTGTAAAAATTCCTAAAACCATCCAAATTTCTGTCTTCGCTATTTCGAAACTCTCACAGTTTGACTGTTTCCTTTTCCAAATACTTCCAGGTAATAAGAGGCTGGAAGATGAGCGCCTAAGCTGGTAGCATAAACCTCGTTGAATAAAATGACTGACTGCATGACTTGTCAACAGTCGTTTAACTTTGCGCCCCCCCGATGAAATATCTGGATTTTCATCAATTCTTACCAACGGCGCACACACTTCATGTGCACATCCTTTTAAAACATGACAAGATACTCCTCGTCATTATTCATCTCTGTTAGTGCCCTCATCTTCAAAACGAGCCCTTTCGCCTTCATCTAAGTCGTCTATTGGCTCTGGTTTAAGACTTAATTCTCCATCTTCTTCTATGTCCTTTTCTGCCTCGCTATGTGCTGCAATTACTTTATCATCTTTAGGAGTAGGCATTGAATTGTTTCTAACGTTAGGGGTATTATTATCGAGTGGCATAGTTGTATTTTTATAAATGAAATAATAACAACTAAAATTTTGTGCCAGTTTACGACTGCTATAAAAATATAAAAGTGCTCCGGGTGATTCTTCCGCCTTTGTCACTAATATCTTTTTTTGCTTTATCGAAGCCTTCGTTGCTAATTGCCCGTACAGCGTCTTCGATTACGTAAGCTGTAAAACCCTCTTGTATAGCATCTTTGGCTGTGTAGTAAACGCAATAGTCGGCTGCCAAACCTGCAATGTATAGTTCTGTTGCCTGCTTTCCCCTAAGGTAGTCGGCAAGTGCAGTTGATTTGCGATGCCCATTATCATAAAAGCCGCTATAACTGTCAATTTCAATGTCTGTTCCTTTTCTGAAAATAGCCTCGACTTTATTCATATTAAGCATTTTCGAAAACTCCGCCCCTTTTGTGCCCTGTACACAGTGAACAGGCCACAACACCTGGGTAAAACCGTTGAGGTCTATCTGATCAAAAACATTTTTGCCGGGGTGATTAGCTGCAAAGCTTTTGTGATGTGGCGGGTGCCAGTCTTGTGTTGCCACCACAAGTTCAAAACGTGGTTGCAGCTCGTTAACCATAGCGATGATTTCGTCGCCGCCCGGTACGGCGAGAGATCCACCAGGTATAAAATCATTCTGTATATCTATTAATAGCAGAGCTTTCATAAGTACAAATATTTTAGTAAAATTGCCATACAATGGGTTTTAATTAATAACAAAAATAAAAAAGTGTACCCTAACGCTGTTTCACTCCTATCTACATCGACTCCTGTTATTTTTATCAATTATATTTCCTCATTTCATACATCATACTTTTAAAAATAAATAGACAAATTATTGAAATTTGAAAAAATATCCTTGCCTTGTACAAAAAGAACAGGAGTCTTTAAAAAAGATCGTTGACCACTTTAATTGGCATTTTTTAAGATTTTGTAGCTTCATGTTATGGTAGAATTTAATTGCATTATTAAAAAATTTGGAGAGCAAGGCGAAAAAAGCGGATGGACTTACATTGACGTTCCGGAAGCGATTGCGTCTGAACTAGCACCCGGAACGAAAAAATCGTTTAGGGCAAAAGGCTCTTTAGATAATTATCGATTCGAAAGTTTTGCATTGATTCCCATCGGTGGCGGCAATTTCATTTTGCCTTTAAATGCAACGATAAGGAAAAACATAGGGAAAGCTAAAGGCGCCGTGATAAATGTAAAGATGGAGGTCGACAATAACCCTGTACAACTTTCACCCGAACTAATGCAATGTTTAACCGACGAGCCTGCAGCAATGGCTTATTTCAACAAACTTCCCGGCTCTCACCAAAAGTATTACAGCAATTGGATAGAAAGCGCCAAGACATTTGAAACCAAAGCAAAAAGAATAGCCCAGGCAGTCAACGCATGTTTAAAAGGACAACATTATGGTGAAATGATACGGTCTCTAAAAGAGGAAAGAAAAGCTTTTTGAATATAAAGTGGTATTCTCTATTAGCTGCTAGTAATGGTTACTTTCGCACCGTGACCAATCTGTCTGGGAGGGAAATCTGTTTACTACTTTCGTTGTAAAGAAAAACAGGAGCTAGCTTGTTAGCTGCCAGGCGGTATTGATGAAGAATTTGTTAGTCATTCTCTACCTGAATGGAAAAAGAAGCTAATAAAAGAAATAATTGAACTTGATAAAAAAACCGCTTTGATGTAGTCGGCTGGAGTGAGGTTGAAAGAAATACTGTTGTCAGCAAATTTTGAGATCGTACTCAGAAGAGAAGCTCAAATAGACCTTGATGAAATATTTGTTAGGCACTAAGAACAACAACCGGAACTCGGATGTAGGTTTCTGGAAGATTTTGAAACGACGTTGAGCAAAATAGAGCGAAATCATGTAAATTATCGCCTACCTGTTCAATGTTTTTCCTTCATAGGTAACTTGCAGCAACAAACAGCCCATCAATTGATAAACAGCAAAACTGACCTTAGTTCTCTTAACAATAAACAACGGGAAGCGGTTGTCAGCGAAGACAAGCACATCCTGGTGTTGGCGGGCGCTGGCTCGGGTAAGACGAAAACACTTCTGCAAAAATTGGTTTACCTGATAGAGGAGAAAGGTGTGAGCCCGGCTAATATTCTTGCGATCACTTTTACAAAGAACGCTACCAACGAGATGATTGACCGGCTGATTATTTCGGCAGATGCCACGGCACAATATGAAAAGATGTTGCTTGATAAACGAATGACCAAGGCCGATAAAGACAGGGAAAGGTTTAACCAGCAAAGAAAATATAAATGGATTGACGGCTTAACCATCCGAACTTTTCACAGCTTTTGCTACAGCATTTTACGCAACTACGGAGTGAACGAATTTGATAATAAATTCCGGGTTATTGGCGACGAAAAGCGGGATGAAGAAGATGAACTGTCGCGGCACGTAGCGCCGGAAACTACTTTTGAAGTGGTTCACAAATTATTAATTCAGCAGTGCGACAGCACAGAATATTTGCTTCAGTTGAAGCGCTACATTTTAGATTACCTGATTGATAAAGTTCATTTAAAAAAATACGATGGCAAGTTTTTGCCCAAAGACGGCAAGTACTTTACCACGTTGAATGGAACAAAAGTGCGGTCGAAATCGGAGCAATTTATTGCAGACTGGTTTTATAGGCATAGCATAAAATACGAGTATGAACCTTTGCTGAATGTGAAGGACTTCGATTTTCATCCCGACTTTTATATTCCTGATGCGAACCTTTATATTGAACACATCAGCAATAAAAGTTTTTCGACCAGGAACAAAGAAGAACAATTTGAAAAAGGCAACCTGCTTTTGGTTAAGACCTACGAAAGCATGACTACCGACTCTGCCTTATTCAATCATACTTTAGATAAGGTTGTAAAAAATCGCCTGCCGGCAAATTATCATAAAACGGTTTCGCTTAGTTATAAAGAAGAATTTAATGGCTACCATGAGAATGTAAGGGACTTTGTAACCCAAATTATGCGGATCACAGACATGATTAAAGTGGAGAATATTGACCTAAAAGCTGTGCTGCAAAATGCAAGGCAAGACCAGCACGAAAGGGTGAGAAATTTTTATGAGCTGGCCATTCCCATTGTTGAAAGCTACATTGCCTACTGTACCGATAAATCTTATCTCGACTTCAATGACCTCATCTCTAGGAGCACTTCATTGTTTCAAAACCACGAAGACATCGCCAACAAATACAGGATCAAGTATCAATACATTTTGGTAGATGAGTTCCAGGACGTAAATAACCTGCAGGTGGAGTTGATAAAACTATTGCTCACAAACCAGACACAACTGTTTTGCGTTGGTGATGACTGGCAAAGCATCTATGGTTTCAGAGGTTCGAACGTAAGTTATATTATTGATTTTGAAAACCACTTTGCCCATGCGAAAGTGATAAAGCTTAACCTGAATTACCGCAGCACGCAAAACATTGTTGGCGCAAGTAATGAAGTCATCCGGCATAACAAATTCAAGGTTGAAAAGGAGATTTACTCATCGAAAAAATCGGAACATAAAATTGTGGTGTATGCAGGCAACAGCCAGGATGATAACATTCAATTTTGTTATGAGAAAGTGCAGGAGTTGCTGGCAGACGGCCTGAACAACGAAGACATTCTGTTTTTGTACAGGCGAAGTAAAATGTTTACGCCTTTCTTCTTTCGGTTTAAGAATGAAGGAATAAAAGTTCCGTCAAAAACAATACATGCCGCAAAAGGCCTTGAAGCGAAAGCGGTTTTCGTTATCGGTCTAACCGAAGGCAGCGGCGGCTTTCCCGACATCTGGTTAGAGGATCGGATTTTCCAGGTGATAAAAAAAGCCAACCACGATCTGCTGATGGAAGAAGAAAGGCGATTGTTTTATGTCGCCATCACGAGAGCCAAAGACAAGCTTTTTTTGATAACAGAAAAAGGAAGCGAATCAAGTTTTTTAAAGGAGATACCTGATATTTTTACGGTAAGAACAAGCATACCCATAAAATCGATTGTAGAAAAGGTAGTTGTATGCGAAAAGTGTTTCAGCCAGTTGGAGAAGCTCTGGGTGGTGTGCCCATATTGCGGGCAGAAGGTAG
>JBBPZJ010000330.1:0-22323 GCA_038199395.1 Chitinophagales bacterium | reverse complement strand
TTTTATACCTATACTCTTGACTCCTGGATCTTTGATGAAGCGTATGCAACTGAAAGTTTACTAAAGCATTTTCAAACTCACTCGTTAAAAGGTTACGGGATAGAGACAATGCCGCTTGCAATTATAGCTGCGGGTGCTGTCTTTCATTATTTAAAAGATACTGAGCACCCTAACCTGCAACATATTACGTCCATTCAAAGGCTTGAAAAAGAAGACTACTTGTGGATGGACAGATTTACTATCCGCAACCTGGAGTTATTAGGAAGCGGCGTTGAAAATGGTGAAACCTTGCTCAAAGTATTAGACAATACGGTAAGTCCCATGGGAGCCAGGCTACTAAAAAGATGGATAGTATTGCCGCTAAAAGATATTGGCAAAATTAATGAACGGTTGGACCTGGTTGAATTTCTTATCAAAGATGTTGACTTGCGAACGAAACTAATTCAACACATAAAGCAGGCTGGAGATATAGAACGACTGGTTAGTAAAATTCCACTTAAAAAAATAAACCCGAGGGAAGTTTTACAGATCGCAAGAGGACTGCAACATGTTGAGGCCATAAGAAATGAATGTATTCAGGCGGCTAACCATTATTTAAAGAGACTTGCAGATGCATTGAATCCCTGCCATTATATTCTTGAAAAAATTTTAAAGGATATTGTTGAAAATCCGCCGGTACAAATAGCAAAAGGGGGTATAATAAAAAAAGGTGTGCATGGTGAATTGGATGAGCTGAGAATGATTGCAACCTCAGGAAAGGATTACCTCGTACAATTACAGCAGAAAGAATGCGACGCTACCGGCATATCCTCACTAAAAGTAGGTTTTAATAATGTATTCGGCTATTACCTTGAAGTAACGAACCTGCATAAAAGTAAAGTTCCTGAAACGTGGTTACGAAAACAAACACTAGCCAACTGTGAGCGCTACATAACGCAGGAACTAAAAACTTATGAAGAGAAAATTGTGGGTGCAGAAGATAAAATATTGGCGATCGAGCAGGAATTGTATGACAGGCTTCTACTAGAGTTGCAGGACTATATAGCTCCTATGCAAATAAATGGCAATACACTCGCCATACTTGATTGCCTAAGCTGTTTCGCTCACAACGCTTTGCATTTCAATTATAAAAAACCTCATTTGCACGAGGGGCTCGAGTTCGAAATAAAAGAAAGCCGACATCCCGTTATCGAAAGAAATCTGCCTGTCGGTGAAAGCTATATATCAAATGATATTTCCCTTGACCCTTCAGGCCAACAGGTAATTATTTTAACAGGGCCGAACATGAGTGGTAAAAGTGCCTTACTAAGGCAGACCGCCTTAATCACTTTAATGGCTCATATGGGCAGTTTTGTTCCCGCAAGCGCAGCAACCATTCCTGTTACTGATAAAATTTTTACCAGAGTGGGTGCCAGTGATAATCTCAGCGGTGGCGAAAGTACTTTTATGGTTGAGATGAATGAAACAGCGAGCATCATCAATAATCTCACTCCAAGAAGTTTGATTTTGCTCGACGAAATCGGGCGGGGTACCAGCACTTACGACGGAATTAGCATTGCCTGGAGTATCGTTGAATACCTGCATGCTTCTTCTCATGCACCCAAAACTTTGTTTGCAACCCACTACCATGAGTTAAACGAACTGGAAAACAAATTACCGCGGGTGAAAAATTATCACGTAACCAATAAAGAAGTCGGGAACAAAATTATTTTTCTAAGAAAATTAGCACCGGGAGGTAGTACACATAGCTTTGGTATTCATGTAGCAAAAATGGCAGGTATGCCACCAAAATTAATAGACAGAGCCAACGAGGTTTTACAGCAACTGGAAAGTAAAAATGTAGATGAAAGTACCTCATCACCAAAGACAGAAGACTTATCCGCTAATATCAAAAAACTTTCAGCACCAAAAATTCAGCTTAGCATATTTGATGCTCATAGTGAAACCTTTGATGAGATAAGAACAATGCTCAATAATATTGATATTAATCGCCTAACACCGGTTGAAGCTCTTATGAAACTAAATGAAATAAAAATGAAGGTGAAGTGATATTGGAGTAGCAGACTTAAAAACTCTTAAAGGAAAGCGATAAGGAGCATTTGGTTATAGTACTTTTTGTTTTGCAGATAATAGATTTTCAAATTCCGCTTTTGTAATGGTAAAAACGGTTCCATGGCGAGCTCCCTTAGGAAAGGTGATCTTATCTGAAATATCCTCCCAGTTCTCAAGGTCACTTGATAAGACAGCGCCATATTTTCTCATCGTATATTTATCAAAATAAACAATCCATTCATTTCCCATTTTTAAGACCGTTGGACCTTCAGCCCAATAACTGCCTGTTATTGGTTTACCCGGTGTGCTGTAAGGGCCGGTAAGTTTTTTAGCATATGCAACACGAATGTTTTTTTCCACGGGGTACCGCGTTTCATTTTTTAAAAACATTACGTAACCTTTTGCAGCAGGTGAAATGGTCGCATCAATGATGCTAAAAGATGGATCTAAAAGTAGTTTCGTTTTTTTGAATTTCACGAAATCTCTTGTGGTTGTATGGAAAACGACCTTCGATTGTCGATGCCCAATAAATCATGTAACGGTCCTTTTTACTATCATAGGTAATTTCTGGTGCCCAGCTATTTCTTGCCTTTTCTTCATGCTGCATTACCGGAATAAACTTTTGCTCACTCCAATTGATAAGATCCGATGAGGAAGCATATCCTATCCCTTTATCATTCCAGCTAACAGTCCAGACCATGTGTGAAATTTTCCATCACCTCCGCGTATAATGCAGGGATCACGCATAAGTTTATCGTTACTGACCGTTGGCTTTAACACTGAACTATCATTAAACAATGCCGTCCAATTGTATCCATTATTACTGTATGCGAGATGAAGGCCATCCTGCCCATTGTTTTCAAAGTATGAAAAAATATAAACGCTGCCGCTATCTGATTGGGCAATGGTTGTTTGAAAAACTATTAACGAAAAAAATAAAGGAACATATTTTTTCATGCGGAGTTACAAAAAAAGGTTAAAAACAAACGGTTGAAAAAGCTGGTGATGACTTTTGGCACAAGTAAGTGATACAACGAACGCCTTTATAAATAAGTGTTCATCTACAAAAATAAAAAAGAGCAGTGCATGTACTATGAACTGCTCCCTGTATAGATATGATTAAAGATGCCGGTATAATTGCCCTTCAGGCTATTACGTTACTTCAATTTATCCAAAGCCTCCTTAATTCTTGAAAAACCCTTTTCAATGTTTTCCATGCTGTTGGCGAAACCAATGCGGATGCAGTTAGGAGAGCCAAAAGCTGAACCTGTAACAGTGGAAACATTGGCGGTATGAAGCAGATACATACAAAGCTCGTCTGCGTTCTCTATTGTAGTTTCGCCGTCGGACTTGCCAAATAAACTGCTGATGTCAGGAAAAATGTAAAAAGCACCTTCAGGTATATAACACTTGAAAGAGGGGATATTGCAAACCAGTTCCTGAACTTTATTTTTTCTTCTTTCAAACTCTTTTACCATCGCATATGTGGGATCGAGGCTTGCCGTAAGAGCAACAATTGCCGCTCTTTGAGCAATGGAATTTGGTCCGCTTGTAAACTGTCCCTGTAGTTTCTCACAGGCTTTTGCAATCTCAGCAGAGGCAGCTATGTAGCCCAATCTCCAGCCCGTCATAGCAAATCCTTTACTTAAACCATTTACCACGATAACCCTGTTTTTTAATTCGTCATACTGGGCTATACTTTGATGTCCACCAACAAAATTTATGTACTCATAAATTTCGTCGCTCATTATATATACCTGCGGATATTTAATAAACACGTCTGCAAGCCCCTCTAATTCTTCTTTGTTGTAAACAGAACCAGAAGGGTTGCATGGAGACGAAAACATGAACAAGGTTGTTTTTTCTGTAATGGCAGCTTCCAGTTGAGCGGGCGTAATTTTATAATTGCTTTCAATTGTCGTTTCAATCGGCACTACCACGCCTTCGGCAATTTTAACAAGTTCGGAATAAGTAACCCAATACGGAGTTGGAATAATTACTTCATCCCCTTTATCGACAACTGCTAAAATAAGATTAGCTATACTCTGCTTAGCACCTGTTGATGTAACAATATTTTCCGGTTTATAATCAAGGTTATTATCACGTTTTAGTTTATGGCAAACGGCTTCTTTTAAATCCAGATAGCCACCCACAGGTGTATAGTGGGAGTAGTTATCATGTATGGCCTGTATGGCAGCTTGTTTAATGTGCTCAGGCGTATCGAAATCAGGTTCTCCAAGACTAAGGTCTACGACGTCTTTGCCCTCGCTTCTAA
Organism: Chitinophagales bacterium; assembly: GCA_038199395.1. GTDB lineage: Bacteria > Bacteroidota > Bacteroidia > Chitinophagales > Chitinophagaceae > Segetibacter. The sequence goes on along the minus strand of JBBPZJ010000330.1, from coordinate 17,996 downwards.
GCTGACGGCCAAGTTTAGCCATTTTCAGGGTTTCTGGTTCAGCAAAACGATCTAAAATACTTGATAGAGACATGAAGTTTTTTATTTTGGACGCAAATGTAGTAAAAAAGCTTTTAGCTAATAGCGACACATTGCAACGTGTCTAATTCTATTTGAATATTCCACAGGTAGCATTCTTCAACTTACCATTTTAACTACCATTTCTTTCATTAGATCGGCGTCTGCAGTACCGGCATCATTTATACCAATACTCCTCAGATTATACTCATGCAATAGCAGCAAAATTTTCTCTACACCTTGAATGCCGAATGTTTTAGCTGTTGAAAGAGCATCTTTTGCAGCGTAAAAATTATTGCTAAAAAGCACTTTTACTGCATTTTCGCTTTTATCATCCATTCCAAAAATAGAATACACTTTACTGAAGTATGAATAGATTGCAGGAAGTATCAACTGTATAGGGGCAGCTTTGGGATTTGCCTGAAAGTACTGAATGATACGGATAGCTTTAGCAAGATCTTTTTTTCCAATAGCTGCCTGCAATTCAAAAGCATTGAATTCTTTACTGATGCCTACATATTTTTCAATAGCATTTTCGTCCATAGTTTTGGTATTTCCAAGATTAATCCACACTTTTTCTACCTCATTTTCCAGGCGGCTGAGGTCGTTGCCAATATTGTCAATTAGCAATTGCAGTGCTTGCGGGGTAATGTCAAAACCTTTAGCCTGCACCATGCTTTTCGTCCAGTCCGGCAGTTGATTTTCAAAAATTTTTTTTGACTGGAATAATTCACCATTCTTTTTAATGATTTTAGAAAAATTAGTTCGTCCGTCATTTTTTTTGTCTTTATATGCGACTACAAAAACAGTTGATGACAGTGGCTTTGTTACATATCCTTCCAGTTTTTCAATGTCCTTCATATGTTGTGCCTCTTTCAACAAAACAACCTGACGGCTGGAGAACATAGGATAGCGGCGGCACGCATTTACAACTGACGTCCAATCTGCATCTTTACCGTAAAAGACGGTCAGATTAAATCCTGCTTCACTCTCACTAAGAATATTGTGCTCAGCGTAATTCATTATCTTATCAATAAAATAGGGCTCCTCCCCTTCTAACCAGTAGATGGGTTTGTACGCTCCTATTTTCCACTCAGATAATATTTTCTCTACCGACATAAAAAATAATGTTAGGATAAGTTCTTTGATTTTTTACTTAAAACGCATCCTTTTAAAGGTTAAAAGAGTCTAAGAATTTTATGGAAACAATAATAAGAGCGATTTTATGTGTGTTGTCAGTTTTCTTAATTATTCTCGTAATATTATCTGTGCAATCAATTTTTGAAAAGGTTTTTGAGGAAGACTAATAGTTGGCTTCCCTATTTCATTTCTATTACCATTGCGCTGGCACCGCCACCTCCGTTGCATATAGCTGCGGCTCCATATCTACCTCCATTTTGCTTCAAAACATTTATTAAGGTTACCAAAATCCTGGCTCCACTACAACCCAGTGGATGGCCGAGAGAAACCGCTCCCCCATGCACATTTACCTTCGCCGGATTCAACTTCATACGCCTGGTATTTTCAAGTCCTACAACGGCAAATGCTTCATTTAACTCAATAAAATCAATCTCTTCCATTTGTAAACCAGCTCTTGTAACAGCTTTTGGCAGTGCCAGTGATGGGGTCGTTGTAAACCATTTCGGATCTTGTTCTGCATCAGCATAACTGATAATTTTTGCCAACGGTGTCAACCCTAGTTCTTCCATTTTCTCCTTGCTAACCAAAACCAGCGCAGCAGCGCCATCATTCATGGTTGATGCATTTGCAGCCGTTACTGTACCATCTTTACTAAAAGCGGGTCGCAGTTCCGGTATTTTGTCAAATTTTACATTAAAAGGTTCATCATCTTTTTTTACCGCTACTGGCTCTCCTTTACGTTGTGGTACTTGTACAGCAACAACTTCTTCAGCAAAGTAGCCATTGGACCATGCTGCCTGGCTCCGTTTATAGCTTTCTACAGCAAAAGCATCTTGCTCTTCTCTGCTGATCCCACATTCGCTTGCACAAAAATCTGCCGCATTTCCCATTGCAACTCCATCGTACACGTCGGTTAATCCATCTCTTGCTATGCCATCAATCAAGACGCTGTTGCCGTATTTGTTACCCCATCTCATATTTTCTATGTAAAAAGGTACATTACTCATGCTTTCCATTCCTCCTGCGACAATGATATTGGCCTCCCCCAAAGCAATGCTGGCAGCACCCTGGGCAACCGCTTTCATTCCACTTGCGCACACTTTATTTACGGTAGTACAAATAACTTTATCAGGAAGCCCCGAGGCTTTACACGCTTGTTTTGCAGGAGCTTGCCCCAACCCGGCCTGTATTACGTTGCCCATTAATAATTCATCTACATCTTCAGGTCTGATTCCTGCTTTAGTGACAGCACCATTTATAGCAATGGCCCCTAATGCGGTTGCACTCAGTTCTTTTAATGAGCCACCAAAACTTCCGATAGGTGTGCGAACGGCCGAAACAATATATACCTCTCTAACAGTCATACTAAACAATTATGTGAGTGAACTAAAAAACCGGCTTCAAAGATAAGAGCTAGAAAAATGTAAATGATGTGTAGGGTATCTTCGACAAGTGGTTAGAGCAGGATCTTGCTTTTATCCAGAGTCTTAATCGAATTCACAATCCTACATTTACTTTAGCCAATGTCTTTTTTCATTAACCAATCTGTTTGAGCATCTTTTCCCATCAGAAACAAATGTTCTCCAAATTTTTTAAATCCGAATTTCTCGTAAAAGCGGATTGCTTTTTTATTACGTTCCCAAACTCCCAGGAATATAACCTTTTTAACATTTGCAACGGCAAAAGAAATAGCAAATTTCATTAATGCCTTGCCTACGCCTCTCTCCTGCATTTCTTTTGTTACATAAATTCTCGAAATCTCTAACACCTCTCCTGTTAACTCTTTAGATGCTGCTGTCGACAACTTGATGTACCCGGCTACTGCAGCGCCAATTTTGGCAAAAAAGAAATGATTGTGAGGGTCTGAAAATTCGTTTTCGAGGACCTCGGTACCAAGGCAGTTTTCAATAAATAATTCAATGTTCTCTTTCGTATTCTCTTCATGAAAAGTATCATAAAAGGTGGTTTGACTAATTTGAGTCAGAGTAACCAACTCGTCACTCCTTAAAGGTTCAATTTTTATTTGCACCCGGCAAGATTATAACAAATTGAGTAATTCTGCTTTACGTACTCTTTCATTTAACTTGCCCTTTTCGGAGTAAAATAAGATTAAAGTATGAATCCAATATGGACACAAATAATAACCCGGACAACTTTAAAAGCGCAAAAAAGCAAAGCAGTTGAAGATCATAAGTATTCTGATTTTCAATTGGCAAAAGGGTTAAGGGAGTTAAAAATTGTCGTTTTAAATTATACTAAAGATGCTATTCTAATCATCCTAGGTATATTTTCTGCTGCGTTTGGATTTAAAGGCTTCCTTTTGACCAACCATTTTATTGATGGTGGTGCAACCGGGATTTCTCTTCTAATTTCTGCCCTCACGTCTATACCACTTTACCTTTTAATTATTTGCATAAATATCCCTTTTATTATACTTGGGTATAGAATAATGGGTAAAGCGTTTGCAATAAAAACGGCGCTTGCAATTTCAGGCCTTGCGCTTGTAGTGGCCACTATCACCTTTCCGAACGTTACTAACGATAACTTGCTGGTCGCCATTTTTGGCGGATTTTTTCTCGGTGCCGGCATTGGGTTGTCGGTACGCGGCGGTGCTGTAATCGACGGAACTGAAGTATTGGCTATTTATTTGAGCCGGAAATTGGGAACGACGATCGGCGATGTTATTATTATGATCAACGTGATTATTTTTTCCGCGGCTGCTTATTTTCTATCGATTGAGGCTGCCCTTTATTCTATGATCACTTATTTATCGGCTTCTAAAACACTTGATTTTATAGTTGAGGGAATTGAAGAATACATTGGTGTTACGATCATTTCTTCTCACAGTGAGAAAATGCGGCAAATGATTATCAACAAGCTTTTTAGAGGAGTAACAGTTTACAATGGTAAAGGAGGATTTGGCAAAAAAGGAGAAACGAGAGATATTGAAATAGTGTTCACGGTAGTAACAAGGCTTGAACTTAACCGGTTAAATATTGAAATTGAAAAAATTGATCCCCACTGCTTTGTGGTAATGGGCGGAATTAAAGACACCAAAGGTGGAATGATAAAACAACGTCCTTTAAAGCATTAGATGACCGATTGCTTGAGACAAAGTTTGATCATAAAATTGTAAGTGAGATGGGCGTTAGGGGCCGGTCTGATTTAGTCTTTAGAACAAAGCTTAACACCCTTTTTCTGAATCATATTCCAGGTGTTAAAGTCCGTCCAACAGGTAGTTTCTCATAAATAATATGGTGGCATTTCTTTGAAAATCTACATTATTTTTTTTCCTGAAACCGTGCCCTTCATCTTTCGCCTCAAGATACCACACCGTGTTTCCATTACTACGAACTTTGTCCGCCATCTGTACTGACTCTGTCCTTGGAACTCTTGGATCATTACCACCTTGTACAATAAATAGTGGTTTTGTTATTTTTTCCGCACTATTAAAAGGTGCGATTCGTTCAAAATAAGCAGCCATGGCGGTGTCTCTCTCATCTCCATATTCTGCCCTTCTCAGATCACGTCTGTAGCTTTCTGTATTTTTTAAAAAGGTATTAAAATTGGAAATGCCGACAACATCTACAGCACATCTTATTTTATCATTGTAACTGGTGGCAACAGCGAGTGTCATATATCCCCCATAACTGCCTCCCATTACCATAATACGTGAAGCATCCAGGTTCGGCTGCTGTGCTATCCACTCAAGGAGCGCTCCAATATCTTTTACGGACTCTTCTCTTTTCATTCCGTTATCAGCCGCCAGAAAAGTCTTTCCAAAACCTGCAGAACCTCTCACATTGGGATATATAATAGCAACACCCAGTTCGTTTAAATAATAGTTATTTGCTGCTTGAAATACAGGTAAAGACTGGCCTTCAGGCCCGCCATGAATATTTATGATAACTGGCCTCCGACCTGAAAATCTGGACGAAGGTTTATAATAAAATCCGCTTATTTCTTTCGCGTCAAAGCTTCTCCATTTTATTAGTTCGGGCGATTTAAGGTCAGTTGCTACCATTCTACCCATTTCGCTTTCTGTCCAACGTTCTGTTTTACCATTGGATGTAGAAATCACATACACGTCTGTTGGAAATTGAGCTCCATTGACTGAAACCGCCAAATGTTTACTGTCTTTGTGAAAAGATAAGTTGGGATAAACTCCCCCCGGAATGGTTCTTATCAAAAAATATTGCAATGCAGGAGTGGTTGTGTTAAGCAGGTAAAGCTTTGACTCACCGGCTTCATTAGTAATAAATGCCACTCGTTTTCCATCTTTTGAAACATCAAGATCCTCTACATTCCACTGAATAGCAGAAGTGAGGAAATTTATATTTTTTGTCGTCAGGTCCATAAAAGCGAGACGAGCAAATTCATTCTCCTTGTCCGTTATAAAATAAATTCCGCTACCATTTTTATTAAACTTCGCATTTCCATAGAAAACAGCATGTTCCCCTGACGGCGTTAATTCTTTTTTGCTCCCTGCCGCTACATCAACTAGCCAGTAATGTGACTCGTTTGCTGAAATATATTCAGATAGCAATACTTGTTTATCGTCGGGAGACCAATCTAAAACGCTCCATCCTCCACCTTCAGCTTGCAACAACAATTTATTCGTCGATGAGTCCATTGGATCCATTGTATAAATATCTCTATCTGTTCCATTTCGGGCAGTTGAGGTGTACGCAATTCGTTTTCCTTTCCTGCTCCAAACAATTCCGCCGTTTTGCGATTTTTTGCCATCGGTTAATAAATGAATGCTTCCAGTCGCTAAATCATACTGATAGATTTGCGAAAACTCATTTCCGCCTTTATCCTTTGTAAATAAAAAGTAGTCGCCTTTAAGCGGTTCAAAGGAGGCATTTGAAATAGGTTCATTAAAAAAAGTGAGTTGCTTCCTTGCGCCCAGGGGCATAGACACCAGATGAAGCTGAGGCACATTTCCAAATCGGGTACTTATTATCATTTCCCTGCGCTTAGGATGCCAATCACAAAATGCGGCACTCCTCGATTCTGTATACTTTTTGACACCTTCGACTATTGAATCAGGAATGGCAGGAATGCCTTGAATAATAAGATTGGAAGATGAAGTAGTCGTGTCCTGACCAAATGATAATTGGTTACTGATCAGTAAGAAAATAAAAAGTTTTTTCATAGTGGCTCTATAAAGGCATTGCTGATTAGATTAAAATTGCAAATTAAAAGCATTTATCTCTCTGCTAACAAAACAATAAAATTAACTTTCACCTTATTTTATCTTTTTTTTATTCCAGGAACAATGTGCCCTGCAATGAAAAGACTAGTTCAAAGCAGGTGTTTTAAAAACTGCGCATGGGAAATAGTAGTATATATAGTAAAATAAAAATGATTTTTTATTTTTGCGTTAATCCCGAGAGAGATTATAACTAACAATTTAAAAGCTAAACGCGCTAATTGGAGCATGAAAGATATCGGTGAGTATTTACAATCAGGTATTGTAGAAAGTTATGTGTTGGGTTTGGCTACTGCAGAAGAAAGCAGAGAAGCAGAAAGCCTTGCTATTGTTTGCCCGGAGGTAAGAGAAGCAATTGATGGATTTAGTAAAACAATAGAGCAACATGCCCTTGCGAGTGCAATTCAGCCGGATCCGACAATTAAGCCAATGTTAATGGCAACAATAGACTTTATAGCGAGAGTTGAAAAAGGTGAGAGCCAGTCATTTCCATCAGAGCTAACAGCAAATTCTTCTATAAACGATTACGCCAAATGGCTAAACCGTCCTGATTTTGTTTTACCTTCTTACGTTACAGATGTATATGCCAGAATTATTAGTCATACCCCACAAGCAACTACTGCCATCGTTTGGATAAAAGAAATGTTTCCTGCCGAAATACACCACGACGAGTACGAAAAATTCTTAATTGTTGAGGGAACCTGTGATATTACTATAGAAAAAGAGGTACATCACTTAAAAAGGGGCGATTTTTTGGCTATTCCTCTCTTTGCACACCATACTGTAAAAGTTACTTCAAATATTGCTTGTAAGGCAGTTTTGCAAAGAGTTGCCGCCTAAGGGTAAAGCAAGATATCGTTATAGGATATTAAGGATTAGTGAATTTTAAAGACTTGCCGTGTCGAATTCATCGTTAAAATCTTAAATTTGCATTAATGAGCAATTAAAGTATCACGATAAGCAAAAGGAATGAAAAACAGGCAAATAATCATATTAGGAATTACATCAATAGCAGCAATTAGTTTAGTTGTTTTATTAGGCTTAAGAACAAAAAAACACAGAATTATGCAAAGGCTTGATAAAATAGCTGAAGAAGGTTATGAAATTGCCGAAGATATTTTATACCCCTCCTCAAAACCACTTTACAAAAAAGAAGAATATTCTTATTATAGAAACCTGTGATTTTGTGAATAAATAAACCCGGAACTTCATCTAAGCCGCTTCTTAAAAATTCTATTCGTCTTTACTTCCCTGCTTTAGCTCGCTTTCTGATTTAACGGCTTCGTTTCCATTGTCTTGTTTTATGACATACGATGGTTCTTCTTTGCTTCCTTTTCTTTTTACCACTGTACCCTTTATCTTTTTCTCAATCGTTTTTTCAGATTTTTCTATGATTTTTCCTTCAGCCTGAGATTTGCCCCAATTCCAATGTACTTTGTCACCTTTTTTCATAAGTTTTTTTAGTAGTAACAGTCCCGACCTGAAAATGTTTATAGGAATAGATTACGATAATATGTAAAGTTGCAATAAGATGCAGTGTAGTAAATTGAAAAAGGTTTGGCACTATTGTAGCATTTTTATGAAAACCTCCACCAGAAAAAATTAGATTGGATGTTGCTATATTTTGAGTTTGAGGAAAAAAGAAGAAAAGCAGATGTTGTTTGGTCAAAAGATCAGGGCAACATTATTGTTCATATAACCGATAAAGAGCTTGCAAGGTACTTACCTGCAGACTTATATTACGACATTGAGAAGGGAAATAAAGTCGTATTCACAATAGAAGATATAGCAGACAAACGTTTAGTCGAATTGCAAAACACTGTCGGCAGAAGACTGCAGGAATTTGTGAACCGGTGATGTTATGAACACGTAAGATCGAATCAAGAGTCTACGCACCGCATGTTTCATTTTAAAATTTGCGGTCCTTTCATCTCTTAACACAGGAATTTGTATTGTTGTATTTTTGATGTTAACCACTGCAATGAGAAAATTCCTTTTTACACTATGGTTGATTTTATTAACCGCTAATTTTTGCCAATCTCAGTTTTATAAATCAATAACTCCTTCCCCTCAATTTTCTTCTGCATTAGAAAAAATAATCCTCGATTTAAGATTGAATTTTCAAGCATCCAGGGAAATTCTCTTATGAGCCAGGGAGAAGTTGAGACATTTGAATCGACTGTAAAGCTTCCGGGGGCAAGCAGTTGTATCATTTATAAATACCATTCAAAAGCAGATACGACCGTTAGTTTGGCAAGGAATTATGTACAAAGGTGATGACTTTAAGGAGGCTGGTAAGATTTATAAGAATGTATTTAGACTTGTAAAGAAAAGTCAGATAAAATGGATAGATAAAACTTTTGTAGGATTTACCGGAGAAATGGAAAAACCGGCGGAAACATTAAGATTTACTGTAAGCACTTTAAACTTTACGCTCGAAGACAAAAGGTATAAAAACTTTCAGGCTGACGTTGAAATGATATCTAACTATAGTGGATGGGAGGTACATTTAAATCTGCAACAAAACATCCTGACGACGCTCCTAACTCGTGATGTTAGTCACTGTACACTTCTACATACTTTGACAATGTAGAAAAGATGTCTTTGAGGCTGTAAGGCTTTTCTAAAAAGTCATTAATTCCCAATCGCTTAAGCCTCCATTTTTGACCAGCAGATACCGCCCCCGAATTTATTATTATCGGAATTTGACTATCAATATTCTTTTTAATGTTCTCCGACGTTTGCATACCATTCATTACAGGCATATCAAGGTCCATTAGAATGAAATCCGGCTTCAGACCTTCATCCAATTTTTTAATAGCCTCTGCTCCGTTTGAAGCTGTAATTGTCTTTATGCCGGCATTTTCCATTATTTTGGTCATCACAAGCTGATTCATTTCACTATCATCAACACTTAAGACTACTTTCTCCAGCAGTTGAGGGTAAGTATCTTTATAAAGGTTATCAGACATAAATTCTCTGTTATGCCTATCCAATTATCAAAAATAATTCCAGAGTTAAAGATGTAATTATATAGAAAGTTGTGAAGGATCTCGTTCAAATAAAGCAATACAAGTACATTTAATTATATTTCTTAATTATTGTTTTTCATCTAAGTATAGAAAAAAGCTATTCCTTTTCCCATCGTATTAAATTCCTCCAACTACGGGAAACATGGGGAAGGTTATAATTTGAATACATAACTCTACAACATTTAAACGCAGTAGGTAAGCACTTTTTAGCACTTAGAGAATTTTCCGTTTTATTAATTCGACTTTTAATTGGGGAGCGTCAGCAAAAGCAATTGAGTCTATACCTACCTTCTTTGCAGCCTCAATATTTCTTTTATTATCATCTATAAAAACGGCTTCTGCTGCACTTACATCGTACCTCTTTAGTAACAATTCGTAAAACTGGGGAAATGGTTTTCTCATTTTTTCAGCACCTGACACTACGATTCCATCAAACCATTGTAGGAATGGATAACGTGCTGCAGCAATGGGAAAAGTTTCTGAAGACCAATTAGTTAAAGCGTAAATCTGGTATTTTTTTGTCTCTTTAAGTTCCTTAAAAATCCCGACTGTTTCCTGTATTTCTCCACCCAGCATCTCGGGCCATCGACTATAAAAGGCTCCTATATTTTCTTTGTGTTGGGGAAATTGGTCTATCAACATCTCTGTAGCTTCCTGCAACGGTCTGCCCCCATCCTGTTCTTCATTCCATTCAGGAGTGCAAATCGAATTTAAAAAGCGTTTCATTTCCTTTTCATCCTTAAAAATTTTCTGATACAAGTATTCCGGGTTCCAATCAATCAAAACGCCTCCAAGATCAAAAATGATGGTTGTGTACATGCAAAGTTTATTTATGCGCAAGAAAAGACATTTAAAGATATTTTTAATAGTTCGATGATAAAACCTGTTTAAAATCAATTATTTCTTACTTTAGAACAACTCATCATTAAAACTTTTTTATGGATAATAATAATGTAATAAAAGGAGCATCAGAAGAGGACATTTGGCAACAGATTAAAAGACAGTTTGTTCAAAACCCCGAACCCCTGGAATATAATACGATTATCGAAGAGGGAGGTCACCGCATTCTTGTAGATATAGATATTGATCTTGGTGGAGGATTTGAAAGCGGGTATGAAACCACTTCTTTTACGGCTCATTTACATACTGCAACTCCTTTTCGTTTCGCAATACACGAAGAACATTTTACAGATGAAATAGGAAAATTTTTTGGAATGCAGGATGTTGAGTTAGGTTATAAAGAATTTGATGAAAAACTGATAATAAAGACAAATGAGCCGGGTAAACTAAGAAAAACTTTTGCAGATGAATCTATAAGAACGGTGATACAAGACTTGTATGATTTTACATTTGGCATCACAACTCATCATCCGTCGGACAGTACAACTAAAGAACCATTTTTAGAATTAATTATTGAACACGGAATTACCGATGTAAGTAAGCTAAGAACTATTTATAAAGCCTATTTTTCTGTTCTGAATATGATAGAAAATGGTATAGTGTAAGGTGAATACTGCAAAAAGTAGATAGGCGGTTGCAATGACCACCTATCTGCTTTTTGCATCTATTAAAATTCTAAAATTTCAGAAAACAAAAATCAAAGTTACGAGCCCTTAGATGATCATTGCATACTTCGTGATATACCTAACTCCAATCCTCTAAGTTCTGCCAGCCCGCGAAGTCTTCCTATAGCGCTGTAACCGGGATAAGTTTTTTTCTTAAGGTCATCAAGCATCTGATGACCGTGATCGGGACGCATCGGAATAGATACATTTCTTTTTCGCATGACTGTTACGATCTCTTTTACTACCGCATACATATCAGTATTTCCGTCCAGGTGATCGGCTTCGTAAAAATTTCCTTCCTCATCTCGTCGGGTATTACGAAGGTGCAGAAAGTGAATGTGATCTCCCAGTCTTCTCACCATTCCGGGTAAATCGTTATCGGGCCTTACCCCGTACGAACCTGTACAGAAACATAGTCCATTAGCCGGAGAAGGAGCCGCCTGCAATAACTCCTGCGCATCTTGCTCTGTACTTACTATTCTCGGCAGACCCAAAATTGAGTAAGGAGGATCATCAGGATGAATAGCCATTTTTAAACCTTCCCGCTCTGCAACCGGTACTACCTGCTGTAGAAAATAAAACAGATGTTCTTTTAATTTTTTTGCATCGATACCTTCATACTTTTTTAGGGCGGCAAGAATTTGCTCTTCGGTAAACCTTTCTTCACTTCCTGGTAAACCGAGCAATGTATTGGTGTAGAGGACATCTTTTTCTTCGGCTGTCATTGAACCGAATCTTTGTTTCGCCTTTTCAATTTGTTGCTCAGTATAGTCCTTTTCTGCCCCGGGACGTTTTAGTATAAAAAGATCGAAAGCAATAAAAGCAGCTTTTTCGAAATACAAGGCCTTACTACCATCATCCATTGTATACGAAATATCTGTTCGCATCCAATCTAAAATGGGCATGAAATTATAGGTTACCACCTTTAATCCGCACTTCGCTACATTACGTAAACTTTCTTTATAATTATTGATATAGAATTCGCAGTTGCCGATTTGCTTTTTTATGTCTTCATGTACAGGGAGACTTTCAATCACCGTCCACGTCAGGCCTGCCGCTTCTACCTCCCCTTTTCTTTTATTTATTTCATCTTGTGACCATACCTCTCCTACCGGTATGTGATGTAAAGCTGTAACGACTCCGGCACATCCGGCTTGTCGTATGTCCTGTAAACTAACAGGATCATTTGGTCCATACCAGCGCATCGTTTGCTCCATTAGCATAGTTTGCATTTTTATATTTGTAGTTGGTTTTTTGATTCAGTTAAATTGGTGGTAGAATGACTGATCCTGATAAGATTACGAGAACTTTTTGTGCAACTTCCCATCTTTAGGCAATCATTCGATTAAAAGTGAAAGTTATGATTTTAAATAAATTTACTTAAATAATGGAACAAACATTTTGCAATAGCATCGGCAAAAATCACAAGCCACTAAGCAACCATCTTCACTCATAAAACCTTTTCTTCTGCCAGGCGAAATTCATCAGCCGCTTTTGTTATTTCATTTATTTCTTCTTCTGTAAGGCTGAAACTGAGGCTTTGAGCGTTGTCATTTACCTGTTCAGCATTTCTTGCACCTACCAATACACAAGCGACTCCCGGCTGATGAATGGTCCAGTTAATAACAAGCTGAGTAATTGTTGAATCGTGCTTTTCGGCAATAGATGCTATTCTTTCAAGCAAGTCATTGGTTCTTTTAATGTTTTCATCCGTGTAAAAACGATTACCCTCTCTGGTATCGCCTTCGTTAAAATGATGGCCAGGTTTAATTTTACCGGTTAATAAACCTCTTTGTAACGGACTATAAGCAATAATACCCATTTCGTTTTCAATAGCCTGAGGAACCAACTTTATTTCAATATCACGGTTGATCATAGAATAAGGGACCTGGTTAGATGCAAGCTTGATTGTCTTGAGGGCTTCATCAACTTGTTGGGCGTTGTAATTACAGACTCCTGCAGCTCTTACTTTGCCCTGTTCTATCAACTGTTGAACAGCTTCAAATGTTTCGCTGACAGGTGTCGTATTATCAGGCCAATGGATCTGATATAAGTCTATGTAATCAGTTCTCAAACGGCGAAGACTGTCTTCGCATTCCTGCATTATTTTTTGTTTCGACGCCCATTTGTACATCTTGAAACCCCGGCCTTCATTGTCTACCGAATCAAAGAAATATTCGCCTTCTTCGGTTTGCCAGTTCATACCAAACTTCGTCAATATCTGATATGAGTCCCTCGACATTCCCTTCATTGCCTTACCTACCAGCTCTTCACTTCGGCCAAAGCCGTAAACCGGAGCTGTATCGATGGTGGTAATTCCCGAAGTAAATGCTGCATGTATTGCTTCGATTGCGTCGTTTTCTTCCGCCCCACCCCACATCCAGCCTCCTATTGCCCAGGCACCAAAAGCCATAGGAGTAACCATTACATCTGAGTTGCCTAATTTTCTCAATTCCATTTTATCTGCGTTTTTATAGATTACAAACTTTTACAAAAATTACGCCCTTCAAGTTGAAAAAAATTATGCACTAAATGTAACAGCTATTTTGAGTTAATCCTTTTTTGTTTGATGATATCTTTACTGTCAAAAAAGCCATCTTTATGCTTCCGCTTCCCTGTAGCAGAACAAATTTTCAAAAGTCTAATGCAAAAGAAGCTTCATTAGAATAAATGAAGGTTAGAAAAATGTTATCCTTCTTCTTTTCATATCAAAACAAACAGTAGCACGACATGAATATAATTATTATTGGTGCAGGAGCTGCAGGTTTAATGGCAGCAAAACAACTAGCGGGCGCAGGATTAAAAGTTGTTGTATTGGAAGCGAGGGACCGGTTAGGAGGTCGAATAAACACCTTTAAAGACTCCTCTATGCATCCATTTGAAGGAGGTGCAGAATTTATACATGGTAATCTTGAATTGACCCTTCAGTTGTTAAAAGAAGCTGGAATTGAAAAGCAAGAATTGTCAGGAGAAATGTGGCAGGTAGAAAATGGAAAATGGGCACGTGAAAGTGAATTTTTTAGATATGTTAATGAGGTAATGGAAAAGCTGAAACAGATCGAAGACGACATGAGTATTGAAACATTTTTAGAGAAATCCTTTCTTGGTCATGGTTACGAAGAACTACGAAAGTCGCTGACATCTTATGTGGAAGGGTATTATTCCGGTGAAATTTCGAAAACAAGTGCAAAGTCTTTTTTAAAAGAACTGCTGAGTGAGGATGAACAGCAATACAGGCCGGCAGATAGTTATGGAGATATGGTGCAATACCTCGCTCATGGCGCTATAGAAGCTGGGGCCGATATTCGATTGTCAACTGTTGTGAAAGAAATCAGATGGAAAAAAGATCATGCAGAAATAATAGATGAATCCGGCCATTTTTATCATGCGAATAAAGTAATTATAACCGTGCCCTTAGGGGTCTGGACAGCAGATGAAAATGCAAAAGGAGCTATTCTTTACACTCCTGCATTAGATCAAAAAAGAGAAGCGGCAAAACAAATGGGTTTTGGGGCAGTTATCAAAGTGCTATTAAAGTTTAAAGAAGATTTCTTCAACAACGGCCTCCTTACAAGTAAGAAAGATATTGATCTTTCTAAAGTTCACATGGTACTTACCGACAACTCGATTCCGACATGGTGGACGCAACATCCTGAAAAAGAGCCGTTGCTGACCGGGTGGCTGTCAGGACCTAAAGCAGCACGAATAAAAGACGAAAGCGATGAAACAATTTTATTAAAAAGCCTTCAGTCACTGCAAGCGATATTTCAAATAGATATCGCTGCATTAGAAGACAATCTTGAATGGTCAAAAATTTTTAACTGGACGACTGATCCGTATACGCGTGGCTCTTACTCCTACTCTACTTTACATACTCCGGTAGCTCGAAAAATATTAATGGAACCCGTCGATGATACCTTATTTTTTGCGGGAGAAGCGCTGTATGAAGGCCCTGAAATGGGAACGGTGGAAGCCGCACTAACGAGCGGAAAAGATGTTGTATCAGTGACTTTAAAAGCTTAAAAAGATGCCATATGTGAAGTATCTGAATGAGCGTATTAATCTCACTACTTATTTAAAAGCAACCGTTGATAGAAGTTATAACGATAAAATGTATTAGCATTATTTTTGCTTTTTGGTTACAAGCATTTGTAATGAGATAAAGCGGAGCATTAAAATTAATCGTATGTCGAATAATCCTTTTAAATCTTTTTGGATGGCCGGGTATGAATGTACCGATAAGCTGAATGCTTTTGGTAACCGGGTAGATTTTTTAAAGACAACGGGCCATCTTGAGTTAATTGATCACGACTACCAGTTACTCTCTCAATTCAACATTAAAACGGTGCGTGAAGGCATAAGATGGAGTCAGGTCGAAACAAGGCCTTACCAATATGATTGGAGTACCGTAAAATATATGCTCGACCGGGGAAAGGCAAACGGAATTCAGCAGATATGGGATATTTGCCATTTTGGATTTCCTGACGATCTTACCCCGTTACATCCAATGTTTGCCAGGCGTTTTTCTGCAATTTGCCGGGCTTTTGTAAAAATATATCGAGACTTTGATCCTTACGGAACGTTGGTCGTAACGCCTATTAATGAAGTAAGCTTTTTGTCTTGGTTGGGCGGTGATCGTTGTGGAACCTCTCCCTACTGTACCGGTTATGGATGGCAGGTTAAATATGCTTTAATGCGTGCTTATATTGAAGGCGTTGCAGCTTTAAAGGAAATGGATCCCAATATCAAAATTCTTACTACAGAACCACTCATAAATTCTGTTCCCGAAATCGGTGCCCTCGATGAGCGAAAGGACATGGTCCGGACCTGGCACAATTATCAGTACCAGTCTGTAGATATGCTCTGCGGATTTGTAAGCCCTGAACTAGGTGGCAAGCCGGAGTATCTTGACATAGTTGGAGTAAATTATTATTATCAGAACCAGTGGGAATTTGAAACCTCGTTCCCACTGCATTGGAGAAATACTCCCGGGGACCCACGCTTCGTTCCCTTAAGAAATATGTTTTTGGAAATATACCAGCGATTTCAAAAACCGATAGCATTGACTGAAACAAGTCATCCGAAGGAAGACAGGCCAGACTGGATAAACATGATCGGCGAAGAGACATCGGCAGTAATAGAACAGGGTGTACCTTTCTATGGTATTTGCCTCTACCCTATTATTGACCGGCCTGATTGGGATCATATGACTCCCTGGCACAAGGCAGGACTTTGGGACGCTGAATTACGGGATAATGAACCACCAGCAAGAATTTTATACGAACCCTATGCAACTGCATTACTGGAATGCCAGGATTTGATTGAAGATGCGCAGGAACAAGCGAATATTCAAGTTGCTTAGACTGGCACAAATTTTTCAAGAATTCAGCAAAAAACATTATGAGTACGAATGATGATAATGGAGTAATTCCAAATAACCCTTCTGCCGACAGGGATATGAATGCAGGCAGGCGAAAGACGTTATTAGAGGAAGACATACATGACTCGCCGGCTGATGAAGAAAAAATGAAATCTGAAACAGTAATAATTGATCTTCCGGATGTTAGTGATATACCAGGCCAGGAAAACATTGTTGTACCTATTATAGGGGAAATGGCTGATACCACTATTTCTTCTGACGATGAAGAAGGGGTTGGCTTATTTGATGATGATGAAGGAGATGAAGATACTGACCTGGTAATGGGTAATGAAGCCGATGTTTCCGAAGCGGAACGAACCATGTTAAAAAGGGCTGACGAAGATATGCCTGACGAAGATGATCCGTTATTGCGTTTGGCCGAATTAGATAAAGTTGATAATGAAGGAGATCTTTTAAACGAAGGAAGTCTGGCAACAGATGTTGGAGGCGGAGATCTTGATGTGTCAGGCGCAGATTTGGATGACGATATGGAAGCAATAGGTGAAGAGGATGAAGAAAATAATGACTATAGCCTTGGAAGCGACAGTAATGATAACGTAACCGAAGGCACTCCTTAAGAGCAGCATTGTTTTTAGAAGTCTTATAACGCTTATTGTGAAATATCTCGATTAGATTTTAATCGAAATGCATCTCGTTGGATTTGATAAAAAAGAGAGGCTGTATCGCAATTTCGATATAGCCTCTCTTTTTTATTGCCCTGTGTCGCTAGACGCTTAAAACTGCAGTTTTCCCAACTTATTTAAAGCATAAAAAATAGTGGTGACATGCATGGATTGAATAAAAGCATTGTTCTTAACTAATTGTCTGAATTGATCGAAACTAACAGAAAAAATCTGTATTTCTTCATTGTTGTCTAACTGTTGTTCCTGAATTTTTTCTCCTCCTGCCAGTAAAAACATATGCAGCGTGTTGGCATTGGTAGAAGGATTTGCGGAAGTTCGGCCCAGGTATTCAGCAGTTTTAAATGAATACCCTGTTTCTTCCAAAAACTCGCGCCTTACCGCCTGTTCATAATTTTTGTCGGTTGTGTCTACACACCCGCCCGGCAATTCTATACAATTTTCACCCAGAGCATGGCGGTATTGTCTTATCAGAATAACTTCTCCATCTATAGTAAGTCCTACTCCCGCAACCCAGTCCGGATATTCCATAACATAATACGGCTCTATGATCTTTCCGTCGGGCCTCTCGCATTTGTCTTTTCTTGCTCTAAGCCAGGTATCAGTAAACAGGTATTCAGACGACAAAGTCTTCCAATGTAAGCTGTTATTTTCCATCATAGCCTCTGCCACTCTTTTCGTTCTTTAAGGTTTTGTATGTGAGCAAGGTGATGTCTGCCGTGCCAGGCATACATCCCTAGCAAATACCATAAGGTTATTTGCTTTTGATGTTCGGGATGAAAGACAGTTCTGTTTTCAAACTGATCTCTGCTGATACTTTCGTTTATAGCCGTCCACCTGCGATGCAGGGAATGCAATAATGTAACAGATACGTTTACAGGGACATTAAAGGTATCCGGAAGTTTGGCCCATTCTGCTTCTTGGTAA
>JBBPZJ010000329.1:0-4201 GCA_038199395.1 Chitinophagales bacterium | reverse complement strand
TCAGGCTGTCTTCGTCTTTTTTCAGGCCAGCTAAACTTTGTTTAGACAAGCCCTGGGCAGAAGCTGCCACTGCAACGCAAAAAGCAAGAAACAATAAAAAGCTGCGTATTTGTATCATATAATAATCAACGAAAATACTTCATGCTAATTATAATGATTCGTGAATATGAAACTGTAAATTCTATTTAAGGTTTTTTATAACAGATGGATAGCTTTAGCGAAAGAAGGTAAATCTTTAAACCGGTAATCTATGAAAGGATGAGGTGAAAGAACTTCAGGATTTGTGGTGTCTAAATAAATAGTGTACATTCCTGCATTTCTACCAAATTCCATATCGCTAAGCTTGTTGCCAACCATTATACTTTTATTGAAATCGATGTGATCAAAGTCTTTTTTTGCCTGGTAAGCCATGCCAGGATTTGGCTTTCTGTCGTAACAATTATTATCCATACTATCGCAGAAATAGACCTTGTCTAATCTTCCGCCATTTTCTACAATAGTTGTAAGCATATTAGCGTGAATTGTTGTAAGATCATCGGCTGTCATTAAACCTCTGCCGACACCTTTCTGGTTCGTTACCATTACAATGGTTCCAAACAGACCCGAAAGAATCTTCAAAGCATCTGGAACCCCGTCGTAAAACCTGAACTCGTTCCAGTTTAAAACATAGGTCTCTTTTCTTTCATGATTAATAACGCCATCCCGGTCAAGAAATAAAGTCCATCTTTTATCGATTACAGGGAGTATAGTCAAGAGTATAAGTGTAAAGTTTAAAGTTTAAAGTTTAAGGTCTAAGGTGTAGGGTGTAGGGTGTAAGGTGTAAGGTATATGGTGTAAGGTGTAAGGTGTAAGGTGTATGGTGTAAGGTGTAAGGTGTAAGGTGTAAGGTGTATGGTGTAAGGGTTATTCGGACACTAATTTCTATCTAAAACTCAGCTGTTAACTGTCATCCGTCAACTGTCAACATCCTTCATCCGTCATCCCTCAATCCTCACCCCTCAATCCTCACCCCTCAATCAACTCCACCTGTGCTCTTTCAAAATCTTCAGGAATACCGATGTCGATGAAGTATTCGTCCTGTATCACTCCGAACATTCTTCTTTTTTGATAGTATTTTTCAAGATAATCTGTTTCGAAGGAAAATTTGTCGGGTAGCAGCTCGTCTAAAAACTTGTGCGTATGCAAGGCGTAAGACCCACCGTTAATCAGTCCGCTTTCGTAAAACTGCTTTTCTTTAAAGCTTTTAATGATGCAGTGCTGATCGATTTCGACCACGCCGTAACGATCAAAGTTTTTCATCGGTTTCAGGTTTATCGAACAACTTGCTCCGGTTAAACAATGTACTCCTGCAATTTTTTCTACATCTATCTTATACAATGTGTCACCGTTAGCAACCAGTACACAACTGTCTTTTGCAATTTTACATGCCTTTTTTATAGCTCCACCTGTGCCGAGCGGTTCTTCTTCAAGAGATGTTTTAAAAAAAAGAGAGGGAAAGTCTTTTGCTAAAAAATCGGTGATTACTTCACTTTTGTACCCTAGGGAAAATATGAAATGTTCAATCCCCTGCGATTGAAGATGATTAATGACATACGTCAAAAAAGGCTTTCCATTGATTGGAGCCATGCATTTAGGCAAGTCAGGGACAGCAGAGCGTAATCTTGTTCCTAAACCTCCTGCAAGAATGATTGCTTCTTTTATGCCCATAACACAATTTACATTTTTCTGCAGAACAATTCGGAAACAAGCGATCATTCCATTTATCCGGGAAAAACGTTCTCTTCTACGAGGTGGCATATGATATGACCTATCATGATGTGGCTTTCCTGAATCCTCGGTGTGTCCGATGAAGGAACATTAAACAACACATCGCTCATTTCTTTCATTATTCCCCCTGACATGCCTGTGAAACCAATTGTAAACATACCGAGGTTTTTAGCAGATTCAAACGCTTTTACAATATTAGCAGAGTTGCCAGATGTACTTAAACCTACTAGTACATCACCTTTTACTCCCATACCCTCAATTAATCTCGCATAAATAACATCGTAACTATAATCATTTGCAACCGCAGTAAGATAAGATGAATTGCAATGAAGCGCATCAGAGGGTAGGGCTTTCCTGTTTTTATAAAACCTTCCCGAAAATTCGGCGGCCAGGTGTTGGGCATCTGCTGCACTTCCTCCGTTTCCGCAAAATAAAACTTTATTGCCGTTTTTAAAGGCAGAAGTAACCATTTCTACGGCCGTTTCAATTCTGGCAAGAAAATCTTCATCATCCAGTATTCGTTGCTTTGTCTCTATTGACCTGGTGATTATTTCTTTTATATGATCCATTTTTATTTATTCAATATCTTTTTTCGTTTTATTCCAGTTCCTTACAATACAACACTTTTATTAGGGGTCAAGCCTCTCATCCGGATATTTCTTTTTTAGCCATTCCGCCTTGCAAAAGTATCATTTCCGAACAACTTTTTATTGGCTGACAGCTTGCCCTAAAAGCAGCTTCTCAAAGATGAACATGGAGCGAAATAGAAGTTATACCGTCCATGTGTTTAATCCGTTTTGCGAAAATTGGTAATGCTTCGCTTGACCGCCGAATTTTTCAAGCGAGTCAATTACCTGGTACCGGTAGTTGCCGGGACAATAAAAGATCATGAAACCACCTCCGCCTGCACCACTTATTTTTCCCCCTGTTGCACCTGCTTTTTTTGCAGCTTTATACACTTCTTCTATATCACTGTTGCTAATGTTGGCCGCCATTCGTCTCTTTTGTTGAAACCCAAATTCAAGTATTTCCCCTATCTCGTGCAGCCTTCCTTTAAGCATGGCTTCCTTCATCATTTTTGCCTGCTCTTTCAGTTGATGCATTGCCTCAATTGATTTTTCATTTTTTGCATTTACATTATTTACCTGCTCCTTTATGATAGTTGCACTTTCTCTGCTGGTAGAAGTAAAATATAAAACAAGGTTGTTTTCGAGTTCGTTTAAGATTTGCTGTTTTATTCTTAGCGGATTTACAATTACTTTGTCCCCCTCATAAAATTCCATAAAATTTACACCTCCAAAAGTTGCCGCATATTGATCTTGCTTGCCACCGGCAAGTTTAAGGTCACTTCTTTCAATATCATACGCATAATGTGCAATGTCATATTCGCCCAGGGGAAGTCGCAACATTTCATAAAAGGCGCCGATAATCGCCACAACAAGTGTTGAAGATGTGCCTAAGCCACTGCCGGCAGGAGCGTCTACATACGTAGATAATTTAAAGCCGGTAAGAGGCACTCCATAATCTTTTTGAATTCGATTATACACGCCTTTTAAAAGATCAAGCTTGCCATCGACAGGCAATTCGTTATTCCATTCAAATCGCTGTTCTTCGTGCCTGTCGAGCGCCTGCACTATTATGGCATTTTCGTCCATTGGTTCAATGCTCGCATGTGCATATAAATTGATGGTTGCATTTAAAATGGCTCCTCCGTAAATGTCACTATAGGGACTAACGTCAGTACCTCCACCCGCGAGGCCAATCCTAAGTGGTGCTCTGCTGCGATAAATCATTAAAAAAATTGAATTATAAAGAAGATAAACGAATAATATTGCCGGTTAAATTATTCCAGTTATATTTTTTCTTTTCCTCGCGAAGATGTGGTAAAAAGTAGTTTTCACCTAATTCGTATAATTTTAAAATGTTGGCCGCTATAGAATCCGCAGTAGGTTCGGCTATGACACCAACTTTATCGGAGGGAACCAGGTCTGGCAATCCGCCCACGTTCGTCACCAGCATGGGCTTTTCAAAATGATAGGCCAGGGGAGTGACACCGCTCTGAGTGGCATTACGATAAGGCTGAATGACGAAATCACAAGCACTTAAATAATATTTAACCTCACTATCAGGAATGAAATCAGTTCTTAGTATTAGTTGAGATGAAAGGTTGTATTGAGCTATCAGTTCGTCGTAAACTTTCCGGTCTTCATAAAACTCCCCTGCAATCAATAGCTTTATTCCTGATTTTTTTATGGATGCTTTTGCCATCGCAAGTAGCAAAAGATCGAGTCCCTTATACTGCCGGATAAAACCAAAAAAAAGAATGATTTTCTCGTTTAAATTCAATCCGAGATGGTTTCGTGCATCCTGTTTTTGCAGTTGTGCGCCAAAATTGTCGTAGAGTGGATGAGTGACCTGAACGGCCGGTTTGTTG
>JBBPZJ010000328.1:0-7699 GCA_038199395.1 Chitinophagales bacterium | reverse complement strand
GGATCGATACCAATAGAAGGAACTCAAAAAATTACGAACGACTTAATAACACAAGTGTGGCAATGGTGCACTTATCAGCCATAAGGATAATGCTGAAACGTTTTTAGACAGCTTCTAAGACCTCTGTTTATTCTCAGTTCGAAGTCGTCCTGCGGAAGACACTCTAACAACCCTACCGCTTTATTTAACAGGAGAACATCCATTCAGAACGATAAATACAATAAGTAGACTGTAGTTTAATACACGCTTATTAGCAGCGACATTGCCAAAGTGCAAAACCTTATTTTATTGCTCATCATTCCCACGCGGAGGTTGTAGATGATAACACCTTATAACCGCAGCTCTGCAAAGAATACCGGCAACGGCCAGGCGAGGAGAGCGATTTGCAGGTGAAGAACACCTGCGCTTAAAAGATTACATTTACTCATCCCGAATATCTTGATAGACACAAAAATTCTTCTGCAGTTAAGTGATACTGCCGATAATAACGGTTCTAATAGTTATTTAAGAAAATGTTTCTTCAGCATTATTGAATAGAAGAATAAATATTTATATTGCTTTCTAAAGAGATGTATGATCCAGGTAATAAACAGGGCTATAGATATTCTAGAGTTCGTGGCTCAACATGGGAAAGAGCCGGTTCAGCTAATTAAGATTGCTGAAAATGCAGGCCTCAGTCAGCCTACTACTGCAAACATTGTAAAAACGTTGGTCACTAAAAACTACCTCGAACAGGTAGGAAGAAAAACAGGTTATCGTTTAGGTGCCGGGGCCTACCATTTAACAGGCAATCTTTCATACAATCAAAACCTAATTCTTGCTGCAAAAGATTTAATGGAAGATCTGACAACGCAGATAAATGAAACCTGCTTGCTCGGTGTATTAAGAAATAACAAACGGTATATTCTGCACGAAGTACACAGCGACCAGGACCTGCAGGTTCGCACTACCAAAGAAGCAGAGGTATTTGCAACTGCCTCAGGCAGGCTTCTCACGGCTTTTCTTACCCAAAAGGAGCTTGATAATCTTATTCAGGCAATTGGTTTACCTGCAGCCCAGGTATGGCCAGGTGTGCAAACAAAAGAGGCGCTTGAGAAAGCATTGCAAAGAATAAGGAAAGAGGAATTGGTGCAGACTAATAATGCAAAGCACATTGCAGGATTTGCTATCCCGGTATATAAAAACAAACAAATTATTGCCAGTCTTGGAGTATTTCTTCCCGAAAGCCGGGTTACAACTGCATCTAAGAGCAACATCATTAAGCTGATGCAGCGAACAGCAAATAAGATCAAAGACCGTTTAAATAAGGACAAAAGTTAGAGGTATAAAACTTTTTTTTCAGCGAATTAATAACCATCCGGCTCTTTAATTTATTTCAATATCCAAAGCCTCCATTATTCCCTTTATATAGCCGATTCCAAATAAGTTTCCTTTCATCGCATAACCGTTGTGGCTGTTACTTTCACCGGCCATTGTGGGTACATGGTCGGAGCGGAGAGGGCCTTCAAAACCGATCGCTTTATAAGCTTTAAACATGTCGGCCATGTTTGTAGGTCCGTTATCATGAAACGTTTCCCTGAAATGATTAGCATTGCCTTCTATATCCCGGATATGAACAAAATGAATTCGCTCTGGTCCAAATTCATGTATCAGCGCTTTTACATCTTCGCCCATGGTAGTATAAGTGCCTTGGCAGAAGGTAAGTCCGTGCGAAGGACTTTTAATTAAATTCAACGCTTTTCTTACCCCGTCTGCATTTATAAAAATTCTTCCAATTCCTCTCAACGGTGACACCGGCGGATCATCAGGATGCAACGCCATTTTAACCCCTGATTGCTCTGCTACAGGAATCACTTTTTTAATGAAATATTGGTAATTCTTCCAAATAGTTTCTTCGCTCACTTCGCCAAATTCTGTTAGCGGCTGTTTACTGGCATCAAGTGCATCAAACCCGCTTACTAACGCTCCGGCTCTTTCCTCTATATCGGTTGATGTTCGGTACCAGCCAACACCCGCCATAAAGTTGTAGCACAACAACTTTACGCCTAATTGTCCCATGTTGACCAACATTTTTTGGTACAATTGGATGTCCTCATCCCTTCCTTCAAGACCAAATTTAATACGGTTCATATCAAACTGGTCACCTTCCAGGCCATACAACGCAAAGCCGTTCGCTTCGTAAATTTCTTTCGATTGTTTTAGCGATAAATAATCCCAGGGAGGTAATGCACCGGTAAGCTCCGGGGCTAATTTGACAATCGCATAATTGATGCCCATTTGTCTGGCCAGTTGCCATTTTTCATCCGGCTTATTTCCAAAAAACAGAAAGCTGAGTTTCATATTGATAGCGTTAAAAATATCCTCCCTTTTCAGTAATCTCATGAACGGTTTGCCCTTCTTTCACCCAACCGAATATTTTCTTTTCATTCTCCTTTATTTCTTCTGCGCGAACCAATACATCGTACGCAATATCACGGGGTACTACCAGCACACCGTCTATATCACCCAGTATAATATCATCGGGTTTAATAATAGTAGTACCAATTTGTATGGGTATCTGGTAATGTGTAATCAGGCATCTGCCAAGGCTTCCGTTCGATATGCGGTACTTATAGAATACAGGGAACTCAGCTTCTAATATCTGGTGTGTATCCCTTATACCGCCATCTATACAGGCTGCTTTTACTTTTTTCCCTTTGGCAGTAGCCGTCATTACCCCGCCCCACAACGTTGCTTTTTGGTCTTGTGTTGTATCCCATATTACAAAAGCATCTTCGCCTAGCTCATCCAGCATTTGTGTACGAAATTCCATTTCACCACTTATTAAAACGTTCGGCGCACTTTTTACCGTGAATGCAAAGCCCGCTATCGTCCTGTATTCCCGCAACGGAACAATGTGCCCTGGTAAAGCCTGGTCGAGCAAGCAAAACTCCCGCAATACATCATTTACTGCACCTGTGTAAAGTTGTTCAAAACGGTACAACAACTCCTTGTCATCAATAGGGAAAATAACAATTGTTTTCGCTTCCCGGGATTCGATCAACTTTTCAAGGTTCATCATACCCACTTCTTTTTTATACTGATCTACACTCATGGTAAATTCTTTAGGGTTAAAAATTCTGGTTTAGTTTTTATAGTTACTATTTATTTTTTCCGAACTGTATTACTACTATGAAGCTCCGGTTGTGTCACTCACTTGTACTTTTTTATCGCTACGCAGCCATCTTAACCTCATTTCAGTTGCCAACAAGCTTAACTTTCCACTTGACCTCACCCCAGCCCTCTCCGAAGGAGAGGGAGCAGTGAACTATTTTTCATTCCTCCTTTGGAGGGTGGCGAGGTTTTATATTCCTGCATTTGCCAGAAATCCACCATCAACAGGCACCGTTATACCCGTTACAAAACCTGCTGATGCATCGTCTATCAACCAATTCATACAGCCAATTAATTCATGCGCCTGTCCGAAATGTTTCATTGGTGTTTGTCTTATAATATTCGCTCCACGATCAGTATAGCCGCCATCGGGTGTCGTTAAAAGTTTCTCACTTCTATCATTCAAAAAAAAGCCAGGCGCAATGGCGTTAACCCTGATGTTTGCAGGCGCCAGGTAAACAGCTAACCACTGTGTAAAATTGGCAATACCTGCCTTGGCAATAGCATAAGCCGCAACCCGTGACAAAGGCCGGTAACTATTTAAAGATGCTATGTTAATAATGCTACCACCGCCATTCTCTGCCATATCTTTTCCAAAGATCTTACATGGAATAACGGTACCCATCGTATTCACCTCTATCACATTTTTAAAAAGAGGCATATCCAGGTTAAAAAAGCCACGAAAGCCTTCTTCCGGTTCATGCAGTTCTTTTGGGTCAAATTCATTTATAGTTGCCACCGCCTGTGTTTGGTTACCGCCAGCTCCATTAATGAGTATGCTGGCAAAGCCAAGCTCTTTTACAATTATTGAACGTGCATTTTCAACAGCTTCCAGGTTAGCCACATCTGCACTTACCGAAATCGCAGTGCCTCCCGCTTCTGTAATCTGTTGTTCTACCACTTTTAATTTTTCAATATCCCTGCCTAAAAGCGCCACCTTAATGCCCTGCTTTGCAAGTGCCCTTGCCATCTCAGAACAAAGCGTTCCGCCGGCTCCGGTTACTACAGCAATTTTTTCTTTGTTTGTTAATGCCATTTTTTACCCGTTGAAGATGAATTTTAAACTGTTGTTGTAGGAAATGTCTTTTATTAGCTGACTGATTAAATTCTGGTCATCGGGCAGTTCACCCTCTTCAACCCATTTTCCAATCAAATTGCATAATATTCTACGGAAATATTCATGCCTTGAGAAAGATAACAAGCTCCTGGAATCGGTTGTCATGCCTACAAAATGACTTAGCAAACCGTATGAAGACAGCGTGATTAGATGTTGTTTTATCCCCTCGTAATGGTCGTTGTACCACCACGCCGGTCCAAATTGTATTTTGCCAGCTACACCATCTTCAGCATAAGAACCTGTTAGTGTTGCAAACGCAGCATTATCAGCCGGGTTTAAGGTGTATAAAATCGTTCGTGGCAAATGCTCCTGTTGTTCCATTGCATCCAAAAAACTACATAACGATTCTATGTCGCATGTTTTTCCAATACCTGCATAACCTCCGGCTGCTCCCGCCAGTTGCCGCAGCCTTGAACTGGTAAATCGTTGGGCCCCTATATGAAGCTGCAATACCCAGCCACGTCTGCAGTATTCCGTTCCCAGGAAAACCAGCAGGTGCGATTTTAAAAGAACAATATCAACTCTCGTAAGTGCTATTCCATTAAGGAAATTATCAAATAAACGAGCGGCTCTTGACTCTGATCGTATTGAAAACGCAAAGCCGGCATCTAAAGAATGGTCAGCTAATTTGCACCCGGCTTCCTGGAAATCATTCAGTTTTTGTAAGAGTGCCTGCTTATAATCCTCCAGGTTTTTGATCGCTCCAACCTGCCCCGAAAGTTTTTCCATCCAACCCCGGGAATGGCTGTCAAAGGCAACAATAGAATCTCCTCTCAGCGAAGGCAATGCTTTTATCGGGCCATTTTGTGTCGCCATTTTATGAGGCGCTAAATCATCAGTTAAATCATCAGAGGTGCATACAATTTCTGCTTTCCATTTTTGTAAAATATCCAGGGCTCCAAAACCTTCATTTTGCAACTGCTCATTGCACCTGTTCCAGATATCATCAGCATTTTTTTCGGTAAGAATTTCATCTATTCCGAAAATCCTTTTTAGTTCAAGGCAACTCCAATGAAACAAAGGATTTCCTATTGTTTTTGAAATTGTTTTTACCCAGTTATCAAATTTTTCTTTATCTGAAACTCCACCTGTAATGCCCGCTTCTGCTATGCCATTAATCCGCATAGCCCTGTGTTTGTAAGGGTCTTCATTTACCCACAATTGAGCAAGGTTATCAAAGCGCTTGTTGGTTGCAAGATGCACGGGGTTAAGGTGATTATGAAAATCAACTATAGGCAAATCTTTTGCAACTGCATGAAAAAGATTTTGTGCAGTTTTATTGGTAAGCAAAAAATTATCGTCTAAAAATTGTTTCATATTTCTGTTTGTTTAAGCACTTTCCATTAGCCATACTTCCTCCGTCATTATAAGGTACGAAGCAATCCCCTGCACTATAAGCAGCTCCACTATTTGTCATTGATTACTTCGCCAAGCTGCACGACGCTCCTAATGACGATCTGTTTCATATTCATTCTATCGTCTCCATCTCCCTTATTGCCGGTTTCATATCTTGCCCAGGCAATACCGCCGGTGCCCTGTTTAAAAAATACATCACTGCTGCAAGTGCCAAACAAATAGCACCTGCTATTACCGAAGACATGCCACTTGTATTTCTTATCGAAGGAATACTCATCACTATAAACAATACCCCTGTAACCAACAGGGCTACTGCATATAACTTATTCATTGCTTTTTGAAAGCCCCAGTTTTCAACCGGTTTCTCTGCTTCGGTTAATGGTGTTGCCAGCTTTTTAAATAACCCTGCCACTTTTTGCTGGTAAGCAGGATTTGGATTTTGGAATAATCCGGAGACAAGAAATACAGTAATGCAAATAGCGATTTCAATCAATGTACCTAACTGCCAGCTAATTGTTGGTTGTGCATTCAAGATGAGGCCCGTTATAATACCCACAATCACGGTAGCTAATGCACCCCAGGGTTGTGGCTTTTTTAATACAATTCCCAATATCAACGGTATCGTCATAGGAATGGCAAAAAGACCGGTAAACAATTTATTAGCTTCAAAAGCGCCGCCGAAACCTCCTACGTACAACGCACCTACAGTTATCATTGCACCCAAAAACAAAGTCATCAGCCGGCCCACCCATAACAACTCTTTATCCCTGGCATCTTTTTTAAACAAACGCTGATAGATGTCTTTCGTTAAAACACCTGCAGTCACATTGTATTCGCCACTCAATACGCTCATGGTTGCCGCAAACATGGCTGCTACCATTAAACCCATTATTCCCTGTGGCAACAGTTTTAAGCTGATACTTACATAAGCCATTTCAGGGTTTTCAAGATTTGGTATAATGGCTCTCGCAGCGATAGACGGGAACAGGAAAATAATCGGGAAAATGAAGAATAGAGCAGCGCTTAAAAGAGCTTGCTTTTTTCCTGCCTTTTCATCACGCACACTGTAGAAGCGTTGAATGAACGTCCAGTTGCCGCTGTATTTTATCAGTATCATTATATAGTAAACCGAGATGTACAGTGGAATGCCTTTTTTACCATTTACCCAGTTAAAATGGTCTGGTATAGTATGTACCAAATTAGTAAAACCACCCGCCGCAGTTATCGTAAGGGGAACAAGAATTAAGGTAGCTACAATCAATATTACAAACTGTACCACATCTGTAATGACCACCGCCCATAAGCCTCCGGCAATTGTATAAACAGCTACAATAACACCACATATCAAAATGGAGCTTTCAAGGCTTACACCTGTTGCAGCTTTTAAAAACAGTCCAAGTGCATATAGCCGCACCATGTTATCTAAAATCTTAAAACCTACACCCGACCATGAAAATATCTGGCGTACCGCAGGACTAAATCGGGTCTCTAAATACTCCATCGGCGTACTAATGCCTGCACGCCGCCAGCGTTTTGCAAATACAGCAGCGCCGATCAGCGCAGGCAATACAGTGCTCCAGATTAGTGTAATCGCAATCATACCATCACTATATGCGATACCAGCATACGCAACAAAAATGAACGTGCTGAACTTCGTCATAAAATTGCTGATAGCGCCTGAAATCCAGGGTATGGAATTGCCTCCTTTGAAGTAGTCACCAATATTTTTTACAAACCTTCCCAGGAACAATCCTATGCCTGCCATCAGCAGCATATAAATGGCAATTGCTGTATAATCCAAAGGTTGTAAAGACTTCATTTTATATAGTTAATGGTGACGTGAGTTTTAAAGCTTTAGTTCTGCATTTTATTTTTTACTAATTTTTCTTTCCCTTTTCCAGCCGCATCCACAATTTTTTTCAAATCAGCTATAAAGACGTTGCGGGTATTGCCGGTAAATCCATTAAAAATTACATAACGGCCACTACGGTCCCATGCCGGATGAGGGTCTATTCTAAATTCGCCATCTGTATTTGAAACAAACACTTCTGCAATCTCTTCTTCCTTGCCTGT
>JBBPZJ010000327.1:0-2866 GCA_038199395.1 Chitinophagales bacterium | reverse complement strand
ATGTATAGCATCAACCGGAGTACCTCTTACAATACCTAATGAGTTATTTTGTGCTGATGCTGTTATAAAACATCCTGATACTATAAGGGCTGTAAGTAATGCTTTCATATCTCATATAAAAGAAATTGAATGGCCATATTCTTGGAGAAAAATTAATGTGAAATTTTCTTCAGCTCATTTTCAATTACAAAGTTTAAGACCTTTTCGTTAAGGTTGCTTACGAGGCGACCATTAATAAATACTGAGGGTGTTGCATTTATCCCTGTTTCATAGCCCGCTTTTACATCTTCAGATAATTGTTGTTGCACTTCATCTGAGTGCCTGTCCTGTTCCCACTTCTGCATATCTAATCGTGTATTTTTAGCGATAGATGTTAGTGATTTTTCATCTTTTGACAGATCTGATTCAAAGAGTTGATCATGGTAGTTCCAAAAGCGGTTTTGCCGGTTGGCAGCGAGGGCGGCAAGTGCAGCATCACATGATTGAGGTTGCATATCCTGGCTCAACCTGGGGCTACACTGTGTACTGAGAGGAAAATTTTTAAAAGTTATACCGATGTTTTTTCCATATTTTTTATAAATGTCTTCTAACAAGGGAGCGAAACCTTTACATGCGGGACATTGGAAACTGCTAAAAACAACCATTTGAACGGGAGCCTCAGCAGAGCCTAAATGGGGCGACGAAGCACTTTTAGGAATATTGTAAACCTTTGCACTTTGAAACTTTTTAGCTACTTCATCGAGGTTGACAGACGGCTGTTTGGGAAGGAAACTTTTCAATATGCCGAACTCTGAAAATCCTCCGGTAACAACAGCAACCAAAAGAAGGAAGGCCCATTTTAAGTAGGGACTTTTGACGAATGAAGGTTTTTGTTGACTGTAGGTAATAGAAGAACGAAAGCCAAGGAATAAGGCAATAAATGTAAGTAAATTAATAAAATGAATACCCAAACATAATGGACATGTAAGGGTTCCGCGGAGGAGGATGGCGGTGAGAATAACACTTATACCAACGCCGAAAGCGGCAAGCAAAATTACAATACGGTCCAATACCCAATTGCCGAGAGAAAACAAGACGGCTAACAAGCCAAAAAAAATGAAGCCCCAAAACGCTAAGGGATAACCAAGATGCCAGGCAAAAATACTTAACAAAGCCTTATCGCAACTGCTGCCAAAAATTGTTTTACAAAAGTCTGCTGTACCACCTGTATGATTTTTTATTTGAGTGTAACGAAATACCAGGTAACTGCATAAAGCCCAGCCAATAATTATAACACTTAATGCTAAAGTTCTCCTTCCAAAAGCTTTTCTTTTGCTTTCCATTTACTTTTAAATTAATGCGCCTCGTAAATATAAAAACAGGGGAGATAGATTTATTTCCCCTGTTTTCTTTCATCATCATCAAGGTAGATTGCCTTTTATTTTAGGCTGTTGACACACTGGCCGAAATTACTGTCAGGGTTTGGATCTTCAATCGCAAGGTCCTTGCAGATGCAAACTGCCTGGTTAGCTGGGCCGGTGGCTTTGTTTAAACAAACATTGCATAAACTAATAAATTGACCTTTGTTTATTCCGAAAAATTCAGGCCCACCATTTGCTGCAAACTCTTGAAAGAGACCTTGACAAATAGTGTTCAATGGTGGAGGCGGAGCCATACTAACCATAGAAATAGAACCAACAAGTAATAAAACACTCATGATTCCTGAGAACAAGATTTTTTTCATTTTGTTTAATTTTTAATTTTTAGTTAAATAATAGTCTTACATAATTCTTTATCAAACATACCTTACCCAAAACTTATTTTTGACATCATCTCACCAAACACTCATTTCATTTTTCAAAACCTGCTTCTGGCTTTACGGGAGTTTTATCTGCCGGCATTTTTAAACTAATTTTCTGTAGGAGAAAGTACAGGGATATTTACTGTAGTCTTTTTAATTAACACTTTGGCAGTATTCCTTGCCTCAAATGTTTAAGTTCAGGCTGCGGCACAGAAGAGACCCAAAGCAGCGTAGGGGATAATTAAAATAATTTTTGACAGTGATTTTAATTTTCACCGACACCTTCCTGCTACGATGTTTGATTAAAGTCGTTCTGAGGAATATTTAAACGGCAGGCATCCTACTAAGGGTAAGATTTATATTACAACTTCTGTAGTAAATCAATAATTCTATCCATTTTATCTTCCGCAACAGGCAATTCTGATTTATTCTCAAGAAGTAATATTCCTCCCTCTTTTCGTAGTATTTTTTTAACGTAATTAATATTCGCAATATAGCTCCTGTGAATGCGTACAAAATGATTTATCCCGGAAAGAATGAATTCGAAATGTTTGAGGTTCTTACTGACAAGAAGACTTGAATTGTCTGCAAAAAAAATATTGGTATAGCTGCCTTCTGCCTTGAAATAACAAATATCCTTAAGATTAAGAATGTCAAAGCCACTGGCAACAGGCACTACAATTTTTTTATAATTATTGGGTTGAAGATTTTGCTTTAACGCAGGTAAAAGTTCTAAACTCGCTGGTGCTTGTTTCATGTAAACTCTTTTGATAGCAGCGTTTAACTTTTCTTCCTGCAAAGGCTTTAACAGGTAATCAACAGCACTCATTTCAAATGCTTTCATAGCATACTCGTTATAGGCTGTTGTAAAAATGATTTGAAAAGTAATTTCTTCAGCGTTGAAAAAATCAAGTAGTTGAAGACCGCTATAAACCGGGAGCTCAATGTCGAGAAATACTATATCAGGGGAATGCCTCTTTATACTTTTGACCCCTGAAGGAAGGTCGGAACATTTCTCAATCACCTCAACTTTGGGCTCTATGTCTTTCAACATTTCTTCTAATAGATTTGCTGCAGCAGGTTCAT
>JBBPZJ010000326.1:0-23798 GCA_038199395.1 Chitinophagales bacterium | reverse complement strand
GTCGCATTATCAGCAGTTTGGCTCTCGACTTTGTTGATTTCGACACATCTTCAATGGTTCATTTACATTCAGCTCCATTACACTCACCTGATGCCTTACGACACCTTTTAACCCCAACGCTCAATACCTTGCCTTTTGAACAAAGCACCTTGCGGCGGTTTGTACACTCCCGCTGTCAGGCGTGTACGGCAGACCAACTGCCATCATTTATACAATTACAAAGCATTCTCCTACAACATGCTTCTCGTGACACACTGCGACGCAACGATGATGAAAGAAGTTGTGAAGCTGACTTCAAAAGAATTTTTAAACTAAAAACGAGGACAATCTGGAAATGATGCAGAGTGAGATCGTTTATTAGTTCAGTTAAAAGCTACATCACCAGGTTGAACAATAAACAAATCCGCCTGCTGACCGGGGGCAAAAATATGATAAAAATATTAAACGATGAAAGGCTGTAAGATGGAGGTTCTAGTCAAAAATTAATCGTATGTACAATCAATTGTAATCTCAACAGTGTCAGAAATCATTTTGCTGGCAAGAGAGCCGCCAATGTTATAATCTTTTCTAAGAACTTTGAACTTGCTTCTTGCGATAGCCTTTCCTCCTTTTATTTCGATAGTACCATTTTGTAAAATTTCCCTGGTAACTCCATGAATAGTGAGGCTTCCCTTTACTATAGCGTTATACAGACCATCCAAGGCGAAATTGATATCTCTAAGATTAGTAATAAGTCCTTTGAAATAAGCTTTAGGAATTTTATCACTGTGCAGGTAATCTTCGTTGAAGTGCTCTTCCATTAAGTCATTCTCAAAATGAAAATCTTTGATGTTCATCTCAAAATTATACTGGCCGTTTGCAGTTGAAAGTTGGCTTGTAACTGCATTGTTTTTCGCTTCAATATCTTCTAAAGGAGCACTTGAGAAAAAGGTGATTTTGCCTGTTCTTGTATTAAAAATTTTTTGAGAAAAAACGGACGTGCCAGTAGTGATTATTAATATAGAGAGGAAGAAAAGTTTCATTTTTTTTAAATTACTGTTCAGTTACTTTACGTATTGGCCAACCGGCAAACGATTGGTTATACTCCTGGCTAAGGTCATTTCATCTGCATATTCCAATTCACCTCCGAAAGCGATGCCCCGGGCAATCGTGGTTACTTTACAACTAAACTGCTGTATCTTTTTTTGTATATAATAAATGGTTGTGTCGCCCTGAATGTTGGGGTTAAGAGCAAACATTAGTTCTTCTGTTTCTTCCTTTTGTATTCTGCTTACTAACGGCTCGATACTTAACTGATCTGGACCGACACCATCTAAAGGCGAAATAATACCGCCCAAAACGTGATAGGTTCCGTTGTATTGTTGAGTGCTTTCTATGGCTATTACATCACGAATGTTTTCTACCACACAAATCAAATGCTGATTACGCGAACTGTTAGCACAAATAGAACAAATGTCCCCATCACTTATGTTTAAACATCTCTGGCAAAATTTTATATGCTGCCGCATACGTGTAATAGTGTCTGCAAATTGCGACACTTCGGCTACGTCTTGTTTTAGCAAGTGCAAAACGAGCCTTAAAGCGGTCTTTTTACCTATTCCGGGAAGCCGGGAAAATTCATTCACCGCATTTTCTAATAAAGAGGAAGGAAGTTGCATTCTATAAAAATAATAAGACTATTAACAGGGTAACCTTGAAGGCACCTTCAATATACTTCGTGAAAGTTAAAATTGATTAGATAATAATTCAAAATAGTTATACGAATAAGCCGCAATGATCGGCAAACTAAGTTTTTCAAAACTACTTGCTTCTTCAGGTTTACAGGCCGATTTTACAACGCTATTTTAAGGTTATCTCTCTATTATTATCCCAATTGGCCCTTATAGACAATTTGGTGTCTACCATTTCTACAATTTCGGGTTGAATGTGTGAACCGAAGAACTTGCCCGGATCCCATTTACCATTTTTATTGGTATCGTATAAAATTCTGATTTCGTACTCACCAGGCTCAAATAGTTTACGTGACCACTCATTCCCGCTCAGCGGAATCGAATCGACCAACTTATCATTTTGCACAATCTGCATTACCGGATTTCTTGTCAAATCAAGATTTTTAAAACGCACTTTTACACTTCCATACTCGCCTTCCCTCTTTGTAGAAAACCTAATTGTGTCATTTTTTGCCAGGGTCGTACCTGCCGTATCTGCAAAAGCTTCCTTTCGCATGATCAGCTTATAAGATGTGTTTTCAGGCCAATTGTACAAAATGGTAAACTTTGTCTTGTTTGTATCAGCAACGACTTTATAATTTGCTACGACATTAGAGTCTGGACCAAGAAGGGTGATCTTAGTACTATCGAAAGTGCCTATTTTTTTGTTGAAAGTGATAGTGAAATTTTTAAGTAAGTTCTGTTTGCCATCCTCGAGGTTTGTCTGAAACCTCAATAGCTTGTCTTCCTTAGCTTTTGATGTTGCAGTAGCAGCTTTTGATTTGGGAGGAGCGGTGTCTATTTTTGGTAATTGGTAAGCAAACAACGTAAGAGGTTTGTTCTGAGTAGAACTTATAGAGGAATCGGTAAATGCAAAAGGCTTTGTTGTATCATCGTATCGTTTTGAATAATCGTTAGGCAAAGCGTACAGGGCGAAAGTTCCTGCAGCTAAATTTCTAAATTGAAAATTACCTTTACCATCCAGTTTCGCCACATATCGCGGTCGCTCTTTTACCACGGCACTATCATCAAGATTGCGATGTAGTACTACAATTAAAGTTGTATCTATTTTTCCTGTTTCAGCCATCACAACTTTTCCTGAAAGGGAATTTGTATCGAGCTTACTGCCGGTTGAGAATACATAAGTGAAATTAGTGGCCACATTTCCTTCGTTAATATCTCTTAAAGCATTTCCAAAGTTGATAGAATAAGTAGTGTTGGGTTCAAGCGTGTCTTTAATTCGTATGTTAACTGTTCTAAAATGGGAAGTGATAACAGGTATGCTTACAGGGTTAGGCGACACTATTACATTTTCAAAAGCATTTTGAATTTCTACAAATTCATCGAAGTTTAAAATAATACGATTGCCCCTAAAGTTTGTAACAGAGTCTTTTGGAATTGCCTCAATCAAAACAGGAGGAAGAGAATCCCTCGGTCCGCCACCCGGAGGTATCATATTGGCGCAACCTGTGCCAACAATAGTTATGATAGCAATAATAAAAACTGTAAGAAGATAAGGATATGCTGAAGAAATTAGTTTCATTCGTGTTCGTTCCATGCAAACTTAGCTGCAATTATTTGTTGCAATGTTGTAATTAAGTGATTTATAGGATTTTTAGGAAATGCACGAAGTGTAGAAATGGATAAAGTTGAATGCAGCGCATGCATAAATACCGGTTAATGGGGCATAGCAAAACCCATAATAGTCAATTTACTATATATAGTAAACCGGCCCCTGGGCTTTCAATTAATTTTATGCTGTTATTGCTGTTAAGTACTATTTTTGCCGTTCATTAAAAAAACTACATCAAACGTTTGCTATGAGTGTATTAGTAAATAAAAACTCCAAAATAATTGTACAGGGATTTACCGGTACAGAAGGAACTTTTCATGCTACTCAAATGATTGAATACGGTACTAATGTAGTAGGTGGTGTAACTCCGGGAAAAGGAGGATCTACTCATTTAGACAGGCCGGTGTTTAATACCGTAGCAGACGCTGTAGAAAAAACAGGCGCTGATGTAAGTATTATTTTTGTACCCCCTGCGTTTGCTGCTGATGCTATTATGGAGGCTGCTGATGCAGGAATTGCCCTGGTTGTTTGTATAACAGAAGGTATTCCGGTACAGGATATGGTAAAGGTCAAAAGTTATCTTCAAACAAAATCAACCCGTTTAATTGGCCCTAACTGCCCTGGCGTTATTACTGCTGATGAGGCTAAAGTCGGCATTATGCCGGGCTTTATTTTTAAACCGGGTAAAATAGGAATCGTATCTAAATCAGGTACCCTAACTTATGAAGCTGCAGACCAAACGGTAAAAGCGGGTCTTGGAATATCAACGGCGATTGGTATTGGTGGCGATCCTATTATTGGTACTACAACTAAAGAAGCAGTAGAACTTTTAATGAATGATCCGGAAACAGAAGGTATTATCATGATAGGTGAAATTGGTGGTGGAATGGAAGCTGAGGCGGCAAGATGGATAAAAGAAAATGGAACTAAGCCAGTAGTAGGATTTATTGCCGGTCAAACTGCACCTCCCGGCCGGCGCATGGGACATGCCGGTGCTATTGTTGGTGGCGCCGATGATACTGCTGCTGCCAAGATGAAGATTTTGAAAGAGTGCGGAATTAATGTGGTTGACAGCCCTGCTGATATCGGTAAAAAAATGGCTGAAGCTTTAAAAAAGTAATAACCAGATTCGATGATAGTTAAAAAGGCCCTGCATACTTTTATGCCGGGCTTTTTTAATTACGCATTTAATACCTCAGTCGCTTTTAAATCTTCATAAACTTTCCGTGTAAAATGATTGATCGGGTAGAACATAGCCAGCCAGTAAACTTGCCTTTACAAACAAATACCTACGACTTCCTAATAATTGGCCAGGGAATTTGTGGCACTTTATTAAGCTACAATCTAATAAAAGCGGGAAAAAGAGTGGTTGTAATGGATGATAACAAACCCTTTTCTGCGAGTAAAGTAGCCAGCGGCGTAATTAACCCTGTTACCGGAAGGCGTATAGTAAGAACGTGGATGATAGAAGAATTACTGCCTTTTGCCCGCGATCAGTACATTGCTATAGGCGATGAATTAGGCGCAGGCCTCATTAAAATTTGCAGTGTGCTCGATTTTCATTCCAGCACGCAAATGAAAGATAGTTTCGAAAAAAGGCTGAACGAGGAAACAGAATATCTCCATAAAGCAGATGAGTTAAGTTGGAAGCGAGATTTTAATTTTCATTTTGGAGTTGGTGAAATAAATCCCTGCCTTTTAATTGATATTAATACATTACTTGCTTTGTGGCGAAACCATTTAAAAGCCAAAAATCTTTTGATTGAAGAGACTTTTGATTTCGAAAATTTATTGGTCACCGATGAAAAAATTACTTACAAAAATCTTACTGCTAATAAAATCATCTTTTGTGATGGGGTTAATGGAATAAACAATCGCTACTTTAAAAACCTTCCTTATTCTCCAAATAAAGGAGAAGCTATTACTGCAAGCATCCCCGGTCTCAACCCCGATTATATATACAAACAAGGATTAAGCATTGTGCCGTGGAAAAAAAATTTGTTTTGGATTGGTTCTACTTATGAGTGGAAATTTAAAGACCTATTGCCGACTGAGGCATTTAACGAAAAAGTAAAAATGTTTCTTCGCAATTTTTTAAAAATACCTTTTGAAATTGTTGATCACATTGCGTCTGTTCGACCGGCAAACATAGAACGAAGACCTTTTGTTGGGCTTCATCCAAAGCTTACTAACGTAGGTATCTTAAATGGAATGGGAACAAAAGGGTGCTCCCTCGCCCCTTTTTTTGCCAAACAATTATCTGATTTTTTAGTGGATGGAAAACCTATTTCTCCTGAAGCAGATGTAAAGCGTTTTGAAAGAATTTTAGAGAGAAAGATGAATTGAAAAATTTCAAGGCAAGATAAGCAGACGCAAATATCCTAAATTTGAAAATGGATATTGCAATATCTAAAAATACAATACCAATTAGATTAACGGAAGAAAGATGGCGTCACATATCAACAGGACACCCGGAAGTAGCAGGTTATTACTACGAAATACTTGAGACGATAGAAAATCCTCAGAGTATTTATCAGGGAAATAGAGATGAACTGATCGCAGTAAGTGTAAAACAAGAGCCGACTAATAAATTTATAGTGGTGGTATATAAAGAAATTGATTCAACTGATGGATTTGTAATAACTGCTTATATCTCTAATAAAGAAGATCAATTTGAAAAAAAGAAAATACTATGGAAACAATAGCAGTAAACGAAGTAAAAAACATGTTGCCTTATTTCATCAGGCACAAAAACTTGTGGAGCTCCTATGATGAGGAAACTGATACGTTGTACCTGCACTTCAAAAAGCCCAATAACGCAGACAACTCAGAAATGACGGAAGATGACATTATAGTAAGATACGAGAATAATGAAATAATTGGATTTACCATCCTAAATGCCAGCACCCGATAAGAAAGAGGATAGTAAAAAATAACAATTTAAGGGCTTAATGGATTTAGTTTCTCTTGAATAAAAGCTTTAGAAAGAATTCCTAAAAGTTGATGACCCTGCAATTCTCATGGAGAGCCACAAGAATGTTGAAGGGCTGCATAAAGTGGGTTACTAAAAAAGCCGCTCCACAATAGAACGGCTATAATTTACAAAAACTTATTTCTTAAAACCAACTTCTAATCCAGGTCTCACTGGCTTGGCCATCGAGTCTTCTGAAGCGACGATTGACTTCCACCCTATGCCTTAGCATAGTAAAAATTATAAACGGAATAAAGAGGATTGTCAACGGTGGAATACCCATCATGCTAATCCAGGTGCCACCAAACTGTCTACGCATTGGTCGTTTTAAACGTTCGGCAATCAGGTACATTGCAGGAACAATTACCAACGTCATAAAGAAGGCAAATGATAAACCGAAGATGATGGTCCATGATAATGGCTTCCAGAAAGATGCACTCGGTCCCCCAAAGAAAATGTGCGGATTTAATTCAGAGAACATCGTAACAAAGTCAATATTAAAACCTATGGCCAATGGAATGAGTGCAAGAATGGCCGCTATCGCAGTAAGCATAACCGGTATAATACGGGTCTTACCAGCCTGTATAACAGCTTCACGGGTTTTTAATCCACGGCTTCTCAACTCATCCGCAAACTCAATTACTAAAATTCCATTTTTTACCACGATACCTGCAAGACCTACTACACCTATCCCCGTCATTACAACTGATACTTCCATGCCCGTAATTGCAAAGCCAAGCATAACACCAATAACACTAAACAGAATTTCGGTTAGGATAATCACCGGCTTACTAACAGAATTAAATTGTAGTACCAGCACAAACAAAATAAGCATCAAAGCAATAATGAGCGCCTTGAACAGGAAAGCGCTGGTTTCTGCCTGCTGAGCTCCTTCACCTGTCTGGGTAATGGTAACCTCATCGTTTACTTTATTAAAATCATCAATTGCACTTTTAATATTTGCATTTACATCCGTTGGAGTGTAGCCGCTTAATACATTTGAATATAATGTGATCACACGTTTTACATTTTTCCGTTTAATGCTGCCATATGTACTGGTGTAATCGACCTTTACAAGCGAACTGATCGGAATTTGTTTTATTCCCCCCGTCATCTCCCTGAATACAATTCGCATATTCAACAGGTCTGGCAGACTTTTACGTTGCAGCTCTTTGTTACGAAGCTGTATCTTGTATTCGTCTTCGCCTTCTTTAATTTTTGACACTTCCCTTCCAAACAATGCTGTACGAAGTGCCATACCTATTTGCGCAGTTGAAACACCTTCGATCATCGCTTTTTCTCGGTCTATCGAAAGGGTTATCTCAGGGTTGGTCAAATCTACATCCAGCTTCAATTCCTCTACCCCGGGAATTTGTCTGTTATCCAGGTAGTTTTTAAGATCAACGGCAGTTTTAGTCAGATAATTAAAGTTATCGCTCGACACTTCAATATTAATGGGAGACTCAGTTGGCGGACCGCTTGCTTCCTGTGCAACAGAAATAGTTGCGCCGGGGATGCCTTTCATAGCGGCACGAATTGAATCCAGATATGGAGCTGATGAAACACCATGCCGTTTTTCAAATTCAACAAAAGATATTTGCACGCGGCCAAGTTCAGGACGGGTACTCCTGTCTCCGCTTGACGGATCAGAAGCTCCTATAGCGACGTTTGAAATTACACTTTCAACGATCGGGTTTGTCTTTCCATTTTCAATTCCCAGTACATGATTCACTTTAGCTTCAAGTGTGCGGGTAATAGAGTCGGTATAATCTACACTCGAACCAACCGGCAACTTGAGATAAACATATACCTGGTTGGGGTCTGATTTTGGAAAGAACACCACAGGCACTTTTCTCAACGTAAACAACAAAATAGATAATATAAACAATCCCACAGTTCCTAACAACAGGTAAACCGGACGCCATCCTACTAAGGCCCAACGCAATAAATCTTCATAATGTCCCATGATCGACGGCAGTGCCCTGTTCTGAAACTTTTGGATAAGGTCTTCTAAAACAAACCTGTTTAATACCACCAGCAGAGCAAAAAATATAAGAAGATTTCCCGCAAATAAAACACGGAATATATCCAGGATGAAACCAGCGGCAAGCAATGCTATAAAGACAGGACTTTTAAAAACAGCCTTTTTAGGGCGTTTTTCTTCTCCTTCGGGATGATTCATAAAATCAACTGCAAACACCGGGTTCATTATAAATGCTACTACCAGCGAGGCAGCCAATGTAAAGATCAGCATTGTAGGCAGGTAGATCATAAATTTTCCTATCAATCCTGGCCAAAAAAGCAATGGGAAGAATGGAGCCAATGTAGTTAATGTACCTGCAAGAACTGGTATGAACACTTCTCCTGCAGCAATGCGTGCAGAAAATGCAGAGGTTAGTTTTCCACGGCCTTCAACAAATATTCTATGGGTATTTTCGATAACCACAATCGCATCATCCACTATTATCCCCAATCCAAACAGCAGGGCAAACAGCACCATAAAATTGAGCGTTACACTAGAACCTGTAATAAGCTCGGCAGCCGGCAAAAATAAAAATGCAACGAACATACTAAGCGGTACAGACAATGCAACGAAGAATGCATTGGTTACACCCATAAAGAACATAAGA
Organism: Chitinophagales bacterium; assembly: GCA_038199395.1. Taxonomy (GTDB): domain Bacteria; phylum Bacteroidota; class Bacteroidia; order Chitinophagales; family Chitinophagaceae; genus Segetibacter. Next base: position 14,915 of record JBBPZJ010000326.1, on the reverse strand, counting down.
ATGATCAGCACCAATATAAAACCAATAACGATTGAGTTAACCAGGTCTTTAAACGAAGTTCTGGTTGCTTTACTTAAATCACCCGTAATAACTACATTCAAATTCTTTGGGATAGTGGTACCCTTCATTTCTTCTACAGACTTTTTCACTCCATCTGCAGTTTCTATAAGGTTTTCACCTGCCCTTTTAATCATATTAAGCGTTACCACATTTTTACCATTCAATCGTGCATAGCTTTCTCTTTCTTTTACTGCATCTTTTATTTCTGCAATGTCCTTTAAATAAATAGGCAAACCGGAGGTGTTTCGAACGACAATTTTTTCAATGTCTTGTGCTGTCTTAAATTGTCCCTTCACCTGCAAGGTTCGCTTCATGTTTCCCACTTCAAGCAAACCGCCTGAAATATCTACGTTCTCTCGGGCAACAGCATTTGCTATGTCGTCAAAAGTTATATTCGAAGCCTGCATCTTGTAGTTGTCAACATTTATCTGAAACTCCCGTTCCGGAGCACCAACTATATCAACTCTTGTAATTTGTGGCAACTCCTCCAACTTTTCCTGCATGTCATTTGCAAACTCACTAAGTTTCAATAGATCATAGTCCCCGCTAATATTTACAAACATTATTGGAAACTCAGAGAAACTTACTTCCTGCACATTCGGCTCTTGCGTAAGATCAGTAGGTAAATCCTTTTTAGCCTTATCAACTGCATCCTTCACTTTTTGCAAAGCCACATCTACTACTACATCAGTATTAAACTCCACCGTCACCGCTGAATAGTCCTGTATTGAAGTACTTGTAAGTTTAGTAATTTTCGCTCCGGTAATACCCTTAATCTCTTTCTCAATTGGCTGCGTTACCAGGTTTTCAATATCTCTTGGAGAGTTGCCGACATTGATGGTAGACACGTAGATGGTGGGAATGACTACATCTGGGAACTGCTCTTTAGGCAAGGTGGCAAAAAGAGTGACTCCTATTGCCGATACGAAAACGATCAGCAAATAAATAGATGTCTTGTTTTTAATAGACCATGTTGTTGGTCCAAATTCCTTAAACTTGTCTTTTATGTTATCTAATGCACTCATTAGGGTTAGTTTTAAAAAACAGCACAAGCGATAGTATTAGTTTCTAAGTTCTATCCCTACTTTATACGGTTCTTAATACCTGAATATTTTTTTGAAGTCAGCATCATAACTCCTTTCCACATTGTTGCGTCGCACACTTCAATGTAGGGATTACGCTGCATCGAACTGCCACAATTTGTAAGTTTCAATATTTAGGTTCCTGTTTTTCTCTATAATTTATTTTTCAACAAGTAATAATCACATAAAGCACACTTCAATAAACAGACAAACAAAAGAATTTTACTCCTTATGCGCTGCAAGGTCTTTTTTAAATTTAAAAAAAGGGCACCTGTATCCTTGTTAGTAACAGACTTCCTGTAGCTTTTAACTGCAGGTGCTGCAAGTGCGACTTAACGGTGAGGTGCCCTCAAAGAACTTTATAGATTACTTCCTCAATTATTTACTTATATTAGTGTTACTAAGTCAAACGGAGCAAAGCAATGCCGGCGGGCAACTTTGCAAGGGATAACTTAGTGAACGGAGATAATCCAAAGCCCTGCAAACCAGCGGGGCTGTTTTTATAGATATATCTATGTTCCAATGCCTTAAAAAACGCCCTGCCGAAGGCAGTTCTTCTTTTTAAGCTACAACCCCTTCTACGTATTTCTGTCTCTTTGTCAACACATACTTTATTCTGCTTAATAAATGTTTTCCTATCCTGATTATTGCTTTGTTCTTATCCATCTTCTTACAATAAGCACTATACTTCATTAGCATTGCCGGGTCTTTACTAATCAACATCCAGCTGCTTTCTATCAGTGCGGTTCTCAACCTGTTATTACACCTGTGTGTTATACCTCTGTCTGCCTTTCTATCTCCGCTATCGTCGGTACTTGGAACAAAACCGACATAAGAACACAGCTTGTCAAAATACTTAAAGCGTCTGATATCGCCTAATTCTGTTAATATAATCATAGCATTTACCAAACCTATTCCTGCAATGCTTCGAACCAGCTCCACATCCTCTTTAAAGGCTTCAGACTCTGCCAGGCATCTTACTGCCTTAGTGGTGTCTAATACTCTTTTTCTGATATCCTTCAGTTCGCCCAGTAACACACTTAAAGCTGTTCTTAAACTATTGTCTTTACAATCTAATTTTACCAAAGCGTCTATAAATGCTAATGTCCAATAACGCTCCTTATCTATTCCCTCAGCCACTTTCAATCCATTAAAAAGAAGCAAATGCCGAATTCTGTTTTTACACCTTGTCTGATTAGCTACCATTTGATCTCTCACCCTTACCAGGCTTCTATTGTTTTGCTCTGCCAGTGATGGCAGGTACACAGCGTCGAGATTGTTTTTCGACAACTGCTTTGCAATCTTTCGTGCATCTACAGTATCGTTCTTTTGCTTCTTTTCCTTATCACTTGTCGGAACATCTGCTGCATTAATGATAATGCAATCAAATCCTTCTTCCCGCAACTTTCTACAAGCCCAAAAACCACTAAAACCTGCCTCATAAGCTATCTTAAATTGTGCTCCCGGGTACCTGCTCTTTAGATGGACAGACAAACAATCAGGATCAGCATTTTGACTATAGTGTTCAAGTTCTCTATCCTCCAACCTGATATTTACTTTCCAACTCTTTTTGTGAAAATCAATTCCACAATAAATTGTTTCTCCCTCAAAAGATAAATTTTTACTTTTAATCATGGTTCCGGTTTTTAAAGTGTTATAAAAGATTTTGTCACCTTTAATTTACACTTTTAAACAGGAACCTTTTTACTTACCCCCTTACATGAGACCTTGTACCAACAATTATCTGTTCAACTTACGCAGTACTTTCTAAACACTTGTTGTTACAGCTTGTCCATCATACACACTTTGAAATCCTTCGGTTATGATTATATCGCCTTGTACCAACAATTATCTGTTCAACTTACGCAGTACTTTCTAAACACTTGTTGTTACAGCTTGTCCATCATACACACTTTGAAATCCTTCGGTTATGATTATATCGCCTGTTTGCAATCCACCTTTTACCTCAAGCCGGTCTCCATAAAGTTCTCCTACCTGTACCTGCCTCTTGCGGGCAATAGTTGTATTTCCTTCTTTTACAGCTACTAAAACAAACTTACCTGTTTCATCAGTTTGTAAAGTATTTACGGGTATTGTAATAGCATTAGGTGTAGTATAGTCCTGTATTCTTACGTTTGCCGTTAGGTTTGGCTTTAAGTTTCTGTCTTGCGGAATCTTTGCTTCAGCAATAAAACCTCTTGAAGTGGTACTAATAGATTGGCTGATAAGTGAAATAGTAGACGTATACTTCTTATTAATATCGGGTATCGAAATCATCACCGGTGTACCTTTTGACACCCGGGCTAAATAATTTTCGGGCACATTAGTTACAACTTTCAGGTTGGTCGTATTTACTATTTTTATTCCTGCTGCAGATGCTCCGGTAAACATTTCTCCAACATGTATATTTACCTCATCAGCTACACCCGACACATGGCTTATTACATTTGTGGTTGCCAATTGCTGCTCTGCTACCTTTATGTTTTCCTGCTGTGTCTTTATCTGATTTTCCAATACTTCTAAATTTGTTTTAGCCTGCAGTAATTGTACTTCTGTTCCTATATGCTGATCCCATAAATTCATTGTACGCTGGTAAACACTTTTAGCAAGTTCAAGTTGATTTTTTGTTGCAGCCATGCCCTGTTTTGCTGCCACTACATTCTGGCTAATAATAGCATCATCGAGCTTTAACAACAATTGGCCTTTTTTCACAAATTGTCCTTCTTTCACATAAACTGCTTTTACCTGTCCTCCTGTTCCACGTGGACTTATATAAGATATATTGTCAGCATCTACCTTTCCCTGCAGATCTATGTAATGGGTAAAGGTTTCAACTTTCACCGTGTCTAATACCACCAGCTTCGCTTTGTCAGCTTTTTTTGTAGTATCCAGCTTAGCTATTTCAAGTTCCAAGTTCTTTACTTCGGCGGTTTTTTCCGATTGTTCCTTTTTAAGCTTCTCAAGCTTTTCTTTCTTTTGATTCAGTTTGTTGTTTTTATCATTTCCGCCGCAAGCTGCCATAACCAGTACAAGGGCAGATAATAAAGAAGCTTTTATAATTAATTGCATGGAGTAAGTTTTGATAGTAAGAAGAATTTAATATTAGTCAAGTTTTCCTAAAGAAGATTGGAAAGATATTTTAGCAATGATGGCATTGTATAAGCCCGTGAAGTAGTTTGATTGTGCAGTTTGCCAATCATTATCGGCTTGCAAAACCTCGAAGCTTGAACCAATGCCCGCCTCAAACTTTTTCTTCGTAGTATTATATACATTTTCTGCAAGCTGCACGTTGCGCTGCTGGGCATCGAGGTTAAGTAAAGCATTTTTAAGGCTCTCTTTCGAAACTGTTTGTTGCAGATCAATCACCTGTTTCAGGTTATCAACAGCATTATCAACCTTTTGCAGGTTCAACTGCGCCTGTTGTACTTTGTACTTGCGCTGAAAACCATCAAAAATGGGAATGCTGAGGTTTAAGCCAATAAGAGCACTCTTGAACCAGATAAAATTACTATTTGTAATAAACTGCTGTCCCAAACCGGAAACAGTATAACCAGCTACGGCAGACAGACTAGGTAAATATCCCAGCTTATATCTTTTGACATCCAACTGCTGCAATTGCCTTGTATAATTTATTGCCTGAATCTCTTTTCGGTCTTCATATCCGAAAGTATCATCCAAAGTATTTCGCTTTATATCTTCACTCGTTAATCCCTCTTTTAAAACAACAGTATCCTTTTGACTGACACCAATAGAATATTTAAGAGCGGCGTAAGCAAGCTTTATCGAATTATCTAAAACACTTTGTGAGGTTTGCAGGTTTGTTAACTGCACCTCTACCTTATCGAGATCCAGTCTTTCTGCAAAACCATTTTTAAACATTATCGAATCATCATGATACAACTTATGAAGACGTTCAATCCCTCCGTTTAAAAATTCCAGTTGCTTTTGAGCGATGAGAATAGCATAATACCTTCTGTACGCAGAGTCCTTTATTCTCTCTTTTACCAATTCAAGATTTGCCTTAGAGTAACCTAAAGCTGTTTTCCTTGCCTGTAAGCCTACAAAAACATCCGGTTGAAAGAGCAGTTGTGAAAGAGATGCGCCTATGCTCGTGTTCCAGGGCTGCACAAAGCTAAAGGATGTAAAGGTGGGTGGAGGAGCCTTTGTTCCCGATGGCACCAATCCATTTTCTTTTAAAACCTTGTAAATCCCTTCCTCTGATGAAGGAAAAAGAACCTGGGGTAACTTCAAATACCGGCTAATTGATCCGGTGCCCGAAAGCTGTGGCAATACCTGCCCCGTAATTTCTTTGTTTTGTGCACCCTGTATCTGGTAATCTAACTGTGCATTTTTTACATCTGTTACATTTTCAAAAGCCAGTTCCACAGCCTCTTTAACTGACAGCTCATAGCGCTTTTGCGAGAAAGCATGGCCCACACCTAATAATAACAAAAAGGTAAACATTAGATTCGGTATAGCCTGTTTACTCATATCAATTCGTTTTTATTCTTAACTTTTCGTATTTCTTAATTAGTCTCTGTCCTTCGGCCGTACATAGTCCGTATATATAATGCTCAAGAATTTCCTTTTGCACCTCTGCCAGGTTAAATTTTCCGTAAGGAAAAATTTCCTGCCGAAAGGGGAGAAACACTGTCTCAATTCTTAATTTTGTAATTATATCAATATTTAGTTCTTTTCTATAATAACCCTCTTTAATGCCGTTAATCAAATTATCTTTTACCTTTTTTGAAAAATATTCGTTTTTGTGCTGATACAGTTTAATAAAAACTACAGGGAAATATTTCTCCAAATCTTCAAATACAGCGGGGTTCATCTCACCGACTAACTCCTGTATTGTTTCAATATTTAAAAAAATTTCATGAACTGCATTTTCTGCCGTCGAGCTATGCCTTTCACAAATTGAACAGTTTTTCTTTATGTGCTCTTCTACAACAGCATTTACTATCTCATCTTTATTTTCAAAAGACTGGTAAATTGTTTTTTTGCTCATTCCTGTTTTCAATGCGATTTCATCCATTGTAACCCTTCGGAAACCAAAGCGGTTAAACAATTCATTCGCCTTCACTAATATTCTTTCTCTTGCTTCCATATAAGAACTGCAAAACTATGGAAACCGTTTCCTCAATACAAGTTTTCTAAGTTTTATTTTATTGATTAATTTCTACACAAAAAAAAGACGGCGTTCGCTATCTGTTTTGATAAACACAATCTCATGTTAAAATAGCGTCGCTCTTGTCGATTTCAAAAAATCAAAATCATATGGCTTCCTTAATCAGTTAGTAACTTTTGTACTTTTTACAACTCCCTAGCGCTTCATTATCCATTATTTTCCAAAACAGAACACACGCATTCAAAAAATATAAAATGCTTAAGTCCGTTTAATAACGGTTATAAAAATAATTAAACAAAGCAATAAAGGTTTTTGGCATAATTCTTTAAATACCCATCTTATTACAAAATAAAAACAGAAGATTATGAAAAGAATGAAATTTTTACTAGCAGGATTAGCAGTAGTAGGCGCGGTTAGTACGTTTGCACAACAATTACCTTCAAGAAGAGGTTTATCATTAAGCATAGGCCCAGAGTTTGCAGCACCATTAGGAACTTTTAGAAATGGCTACACGGTGTCGGGAGGTAGCACCTCGGGCTATAAACTAGGAATCGGTGCTAGTGCAAAATTAAATATTCCCGTATCCACAAATACTGACCTTTCTGTATCGGCTGGTTATATGGGATTTTCTCAAAAAGCTGCATTAAATAATTTGGGAGGTATCTCAATTAACAAAGGTTCGTACACTTTTATACCTTTTAAAGCTGGTCTTCGCTTTCGTGCCAACGGTGGATTTTATGTAGAGCCACAAGTCGGTTACACTCAAACGAAGTTGCAGAATTCTGAAGGAGCAGGTAAATTTACTTATGCAGGCAACATTGGATATTTAATTGCAAGAGTATTAGATATTGCGGTACGTTATGAAGCAATTAGCACTAAACCGGAAAGTTCTAAATTTATAGGTTTAAGACTAGCCTACAACATTCCTTTTGCGAGATCAAAATAGTTGATGAGTGTTTAAAGAAAAATTTAATTTTTGAAAAAGCCGGTTTTAAGACCGGCTTTTTTTATGATGTGTCGTTCTCTTTTCTAGAATTGAAAACCAACGTTCTTCCTGTAGAAAGATTTAACAGGGAAGAAAAATGTCAGTCGGTTCACAAATGTTACTGCTTAATAATAATTTGCAAGATCCGGAAGATCAGGCAATTGTCAGATGGACTGATAAAATAGTCAGCAATGACAAGGTAATCATCACTTAATGAGTGTCTCAGAGAAAAAGGATACCTGTACAAAATTCCTTCACTAGCTTTAATGGTAGCAACAATTTACTAAAACAAGTGCGGCAATCGCTATAATCTCAATAAATAAAGCGCCAACTACAGTGATAAAAAGCCCTGTAACAACAATCATTACAGTTACCCGAAAAATTTAAAGACTCCCTGGCTTGGTAGGCAACGTAGTAAGACTGATCTTTTTTTAGAAGATGAATGATAAGAGGTGTAAGTATTGGAGCTACAAGTGTAAGTACGAGAGGAAAAATTGTAAGCGCTTTTTCATCACTTGTTGGCACATAAGCCGGCTCCAACTTTGCACCGGAAAAAGAACTGTTTTGCATGTTATGGTTGTTTTATCCTTTGAAATAAGTCATTAGTTTTTATAGTTCATAAAATTTATAAAAAGAGCGACCACAATTAAAGCTGTCGGAATTAAACTTAAATTTGAAATATAATCTAAAGAAATGGGATGGAGCACATACATACCGATTGAAATTCCTTCACAGGAAAGCATGAGCGAAGACGAGTTCTTCAGGTTTTGTGTTGCTAATAAACATATAAAGATAGAAAGAGATGAAAATAAACAAATATTAATCATGCCTCCTGCCGGATTAGAATCTGATGGTCAAACAGGGTCACTTTATGCTGCGGCTTTCAACTGGAACGCCGGATTAAAAAAAGGAAAATGTTTTGGCCCTTCATCGGAATTTACTTTGCCTGATGGTTCTGTTCGTTCTCCGGATGTAGCATGGTTGTCTGTAGAAAAATGGGATGCTTTATCTGAAAAAGGCAAGAAAACTTTTGGACATGTGACACCTGATTTTATAGCAGAAGTAATGTCGCCTTCAGATGATTTTAAAGAAATGCGAGATAAAATGATACGATGGATTAAAAACGGCGTAAGGTTGGGATGGTTGATCTATCCTAAAAAGCGACTTACTTATGTCTATCGTGCAGATGGGACTGTTACAAAAGTTGAAGGTTTTAGATAATACCTTGTCAGGTGAAGATGTGCTGGAAGGTTTTACGTTTGAGCTAACAACACTGCTTTGATAAAAGCTCGTAGTAAACTACTAATTGTAAAAACTAACTTTAAAAGGGAATCTCACTATGATTATTCGCATACCATTACGGTTTGAAGGCTCGAAAGGAGAAAAAATGTTGTACTCTTTGTTTGACAGTGGAGCTACTTACTCATGCATTTCAGAAGAAAGTGTAGAAGATTTAGCAAACCTAGAAATGTTTCATACCCCTTTAAGATTGGCTACTGCAAGTGAGGCAACTTTTATGGAAATAAATTATCGAACTACTTTAGACTTCTATCATGAAGATGTACGTTTGTCTGATGAATTTTTGGTAGTACCTGGATTAAGCGAAGACGTAATTATAGGTGCAGCAACAATGCAAAAATGGAGATTGAAATTAGATTTTGAAAATGACAGGGTAATCGTAGACCCAAGAGTTGCAAAACTTATCTTAATTAATTTGATTAAGAAAAATTAAAGGCGCTGCCATTATACTTTTTGAGAAAAGATAAATTTAAAATTTAAGTTGAACGGAGCAACCCCAGCTTCATTAGCGATATGAAGTCGGCCAGCAAAATCTACACTTCTACAGCTTCTTCGGACTTAATAACCTCTTTATGCATTCTGTTTAGAAAACGATGCATCTCCACCATTGACTTTACATTCTCTACTACCAATAAAAACATTTTACCAGCCTGCTTTAGCTTTGCTTTGTTAGTTCCTATCTGCAAGTGGGCTAACACATTTTTAAAAACATTAGACTCAAAATAAGGAGAATCGGGACGGTTGATGAAGTAACACCGTAAGGTCTCATATTTTAAAGACATTTTTTCAAACCCAAGGTCAACTCCAATTTTACGGCATCTTACTGTAGTAAACAAATCATCAACCGGTTGAGGAATTGGTCCGAACCTATCCAACATCTCAGTTTTAAAGTTCTCCAGTTCCTGCTCTGATTCGCAGTCATCTAAACGGGTGTATAAAGAAAGACGCTCGGTTATGCTGTCAACATAACGGTCGGGGATTAAAATTTCAAGGTCAGTATCAATAGTACAATCGGAAACGAAATTATCCTGTTTTTGAATTTCTTCTTTGAACAGCTCTTTAAAATTGCTTCGCTTAAGTTCGTGGATCGCTTCATTCAAGATCTTCTGGTACATCTCGAAACCAATTTCCGCCATGAACCCTGTTTGTTCACCGCCCAACATATTACCGGCTCCACGAATATCAAGGTCACGCATCGCAATCTGGAAACCGCTTCCAAGCTCGCTATGTTGCTCTAATGTCTGTAACCTTTTCCTGCTATCATTTGGCAATGTACTCATGGGTGGTGCAAGCAAATAGCAAAATGCCTTTTTATTACTTCTTCCTACCCTTCCCCGCAACTGATGAAGGTCGCTGAGGCCAAAATGATGAGCATTGTTAATCATAATGGTGTTTACGTTGGGAATGTCAACACCGCTTTCGACTATGTTAGTACAAACTAAAACGTCGTATTTTTTATCGATAAAATCTAAAATTCGCTCTTCAAGCTCATGACCTTCTAATTGTCCGTGGGCATAGCCAATACTGAGATCCGGACAAAGGCCCTGAATTAGACCGGCCATTTCCTGCAATCCATGTACACGGTTGTGAATAAAGAAAACTTGTCCTCCCCTTTCAGTTTCATAATAGATTGCGTCTCGAATCAAATCCTCATTAAACACCCGAACCTCTGTCTGAATAGGTTGACGATTTGGTGGAGGCGTATTGATAATGCTAAGATCTCTGGCCCCCATCAAACTAAACTGAAGCGTACGGGGAATGGGGGTTGCCGTTAATGTTAAGCAATCAACATTTGTTTTTAGGGTCTTCAGTTTTTCCTTTGCGCCTACTCCAAACTTTTGCTCTTCATCAATCACCATAAGGCCAAGATCTTTGAATTTTACTTCCTTACCTAGAATAGAATGTGTTCCGATAATAATATCAACTTTACCTTCCTGCAATTTTTGCAAGGTTTCCTTTTTCTCTTTTGAAGATTTGAAACGGTTTACGTAATCTACGGTTACCGGAAAATCCTTCAAACGATCCTGAAAGGTTTTATAATGCTGAAAAGCAAGAATGGTGGTAGGAACAAGTACAGCCGCCTGCTTTCCATCAACCACTGCTTTAAATGCCGCACGAATGGCTACCTCAGTTTTACCAAAACCAACGTCGCCGCAAACTAACCGATCCATTGGCGATGGGCTTTCCATGTCTTTCTTTACATCTGCAGTAGCTTTGCTTTGGTCAGGAGTATCTTCATAAATAAACGATGCTTCCAACTCGGTCTGCATATAATTATCAGGACTGAATTGAAAACCTTCTTGGGCTTTTCTTTCAGCATATAGCTGGATAAGGTCAAAAGCAATTTCTTTAACCTTGGTCTTGGTTTTTTCTTTAAGCTTTTGCCAGGCATCGCTGCCAATCTTATTTACCTTAGGTATACTTCCTTCTTTGCCGGTGTACTTGCTTATTTTATGAAGTGAATTGATGTTTACATACAGAATGTCGTTGTCTTTATAAATGATACGCACTGCTTCCTGTAATCGGCCATTTACCTCAATTTTTTGTAAGCCACTATAAGTACCAACACCATGATCTATATGAGTAACATAATCGCCTGGTTGCAGTTCACGAAGTGTACGGAGGGTGAGAGCTTTGTTTTTATTATAAGCCTGTTTTACCTTGTATTTATGATACCGCTGAAAAACCTGGTGATCGGTATAACAAACCACCTTCAGGTCTTCATCTATAAAACCACGATGAATGTTATTTGCAAGAGGAGTAAAAGTTATTTCAGCTTTTAAGTCTTCGAATATGCTATGAAGCCGTTCAAGCTGTTTTGGGTTTTCAGCGAAAATGAACAATTCGAAACCTTTACTTTCCCATTGCTTCAAATCTTTTATCAGTAGATCAAATTGCCTGTTAAAGGACGGCTGCTCTTTCGTATTAAAAGTAATCTCAAGTCCTTTAAAATAATTGCTTCTGTCAAACTCAACAACATGCCTTGATGCAAGTTGTCGTTCTAAAACATCGGCTGTTACAAAATCGGCATGCTTTACATCTTTTAATATTTTGTCATCATCTTCCTCAACGGCTTGCTTTTTGCCCTGAGTTTCCTTCTGCAATTCGAGAAAAGAATTCAAATCTTCCTCCTGGGTAAGAATACGTTCTTTTGCAAATTGCCAATCCTGAATCCACACAACCGTATTTTCTGGCAAAAATTCTAATAATGAAACTTTTTCTCCACTATCAAATTGTGTATCGACATTTGGAATAATGCTTACCTGCATCAACTTCCTTTCACTTAACTGAGTTTCCGGATCAAAAATGCGAATACTATCTACATCGTTACCAAACAACTCGATACGATAGGGTTTTTCGTTGCCAAAAGAATAGATATCGAGAATACCACCACGAAGGGCGAATTGTCCCGGCTCATAGACAAAATCGGTCCGCTCAAAGCCATACATAACAAACAGCTCCATTAATCCATCCAGGTTAATTGTATCATTAGTTTTAATCTGAATGATATTGCCTGAAAGCGTCTTCGGAAGTACCACTTTTTCGAACAGTGCTTCAGGATGCGTCACGATGAGTTTCTTATTTCCACCTTTCGAAAGGCGCACTAATGCTTCTGCCCTTAGCATGACATGACTACTATTCAACAACTTAAAATTCTTCCTGTTCTTAAAGGAAGACGGAAAATAAAAAAGGTCTAAAGCATTGGTAAGACTTTCGAGTGTATTGTGAAAGTAAGCGGCCTCTTCAGCATCGTTTAGTATAATGAGGTGGTTTACATCTTCCGTAACCTCATGATTAAAAATAGCAGAAATTGTAAACTCAATACTACTTCCATGAAGGTTTTTGAGATATAGACGCTGGGGCTGAGACAAAGTAAGCCTGTCCGCAATTTGAAAAAGGCGGGGGTTACTTTGAAATTTGTCTGTTAAATGCTGCAGGTTCATTCGCTCTTCCGGCTCTAATAATATAACGCCAGTTACCTATTAAAAGTTGGCAAAGATAAGCGCAGGGGTCGATAATTATGATATGAGTTATTGTTAAGATTACGAGACTTTTCTTCCTTAGGGACCGGCCTGTTTTCAAACTTTTAATTACAATAATCATCTTTATTAAAATCTTAATTCATGTAATTCATGGAAACAATGCTTATAGAACTTACTAATTAAAAAGCAGCTAAACTTTTGCGCAAGCTGGAGGAACTGCGATTGATTAAAGGCCCATAAAATCAAACTGCCTGATGCAATTATTGCTACAACTGCTCTTGTTAATCACCTCACATCGGTGACAAGAAATATTCCAGATTTTAGGAACGTTGACGGGTTGCAACTTATAAATCCTCACCAGGTATAGTTTATAAAGTCCATACAACAAAAATATCTACTGCTATTTAATAGCGGCATATTTTGTATTTTGTACAAAATTAGCTAATGCTCCAACCATGGCGGACAGGAATTGTAATAAAAATACAAGGCGAAACACCTTTAACCCGACGTTACTGGATACAAATTCCTGAATTGGAATCTTTTAATTTTGCTCCTGGCCAGTTTGTCACCCTTGATCTTCCGATACATGAGAAAAAAAACAAAAGATGGCGAAGCTACTCTATTGCTTCTTCCCCTGATGGAACAAATGTAATAGAGCTGGTAATTGTGTTTTTAGAAGGTGGAGCAGGCACCACGTATATTTTCAATGAAGTATCAGAAGGGTCTGAATTAACTCTAAGGGGGCCACAAGGTGTTTTTGTTTTACCCCAAACACTTGATCGGGATCTCTTTCTTATTTGCACAGGAACCGGCGTTGCCCCTTACAGAAGTATGCTACAGCACGTTAAGCGTTATAACATTTCTCATAAAAACATTTACCTTGTTTTTGGAACCCGGCTTTTTAAAGATTGCCTGTATTATGAAGAATTAAAAGCCCTGGAAAATGACATTGATCAATACTTTTATCTGCCAACCTTTTCACGAGAGACAGAAGATAGAAAAGATTTGAGAAGAGGATATGTACATTCAGTTTACGAAGAGATTGTTGCAAAAGAAAAAACCCCTGCTTTGTTTTATCTGTGCGGCTGGAAGAATATGATTGATGAGGCCAGGCAAAGAATTTTGCAATTAGGTTTCGACAAAAAGGATATTCACCTTGAGTTGTACGGTTAGGATGACGTGTAATAATAGTGGCATGCGCAAAAAGAAACGTAGGCAATTCTAAAATAATCCGTCGTGTCGCATTTTAACTACAAAATCGCCAAAACAGTAACGCCACCTTTTACAACCTGGTTTAGCTGAACATTTACCTTGGTGCCTACTGGCAATATAACATCTACCCGGCTTCCAAATTTAATGAACCCAAGTTCATTTCCCTGCTGCACTTCCTGACCAACAGACAAATAATTTATAATTCGTTTTGCTAAAGCTCCGGCTATTTGCTTTACCAGTATTTCAGCCTTATCGTTTTTTATGACAACACTGTGTCTTTCATTTTCAGTGGATGACTTGGGATGCCATGCTACGAGGTATTTTCCTTTGTGGTATTTATTATAAATAACTTCGCCACTAACCGGATTACGATTTACATGCACATTCGCCGGACTCATAAAAACGCTGATCTGAAGCCTCTTATCTTTAAAATATTCTTCTTCCATTATATCTTCAATTACCACTACTTTACCATCCGCAGGGCAAATAACTTCTCGTTCACCTTTTGTCAATGACCGATACGGGATACGGAAAAATGAAACGATAAATAAAAATAGCAATGCAGAGGCAACGAAAATGATAGTAGCCGTTCTAGGATAAGCATCAGCCAGAAAAATAAATGAGGCAATGTTTATAAGCCCAAAAATTAAAGCGGCAATACCAATACTTTTATATCCCTCTTTGTGAATAGTCATCAATAGTAATTATGGTGCAAATATAACGTTTCGAAATATTCATAAAGTCAAACTAGTTATAAAGCGAGTTGGAATAATTTTCGGCATGATGGATATATCAACGCGCTTCTTATCCGTCTATAAAACAATCGTTCTAATTAATTTCTTACAGGTTTGCCGCTTTTTAACACGCTCTGAATTCTTTCAAGCGTTTTTCGCTCTCCGCATAAGCTCAGAAATGCTTCTCTTTCCAGGTCAAGTAAATATTGCTCGCTTACTAATGTTGGCTCGCTTAGATCTCCCCCACACATAACATATGCAAGTTTTCGGGCAACTTTAGCATCGTGGTCAGTGGCATAGTTTCCTCTCCACATGCCGTTAATACCTGCATATAAAGCACCTAAAGCAGACCGCCCTAACACTTTAATATCTTTACGGTGAACGGGTGTTGTATATCCTTGTTCATATAGTTCAATTACACTTTTTTTT
>JBBPZJ010000325.1:0-6628 GCA_038199395.1 Chitinophagales bacterium | reverse complement strand
GCATCAGATATTCTACTTGCCTCAAATAATCTCGACCCGGTAATGAGTACCCTGATCAGCCGCATATCGGTTTTATATCCAAAGGAGTTGGCAGAATATTTAGATAAGGTTAAGCAATATGAGCGGGCCCAACAGAATGCGTCTCAAACCTTAGAAAGTAAAGGTTGGATGAAAAATGTAGTTCATGTAGTGGGCGCTAATGACGCAGGCCTCGATCAAAGCCTTTCTGCTTACATGAAGAATTACCAGGATATTATAGAGGACACTTTGTTTGGGGGGAAAGTTACTAATTTCAATAAAGCTTCTACTGGTCCCGTTACGCCTATTGTTAATAGCCTTATGAGTAAATTGTTCCAGGATGGTATTAGCATACTCTCTTATTTTGGACACTCTTCTGCATCTTCCTTAGATTATAATCTTGATGATCCTGCTGCTTATAATAATACAGGTAAATATCCTATGTTTAATGTCAGTGGTTGTAATGCAGGAGATCTGTTTTCTTTTGATACTTCCCGGTTTTCTTTCCTGGGAACATTGTCAGAAAGATTTGTACTGGCAAACAATAAAGGTGCAATAGGATTTATTGCTAGTACTCACTTCGGAATTGATACATACCTGGATTATTATAACAGGTATTTATACAAGTCTATCAGTACAACGGGGTATGGAAAAAGCATTACCTATAACATAAGTGAAGCGATCAACGCAGTTATCAGCTATTTCGGAACAGAAAGTTTGGGAGGTCGTTTGCATGCTGAAGAAAACACGCTGCATGGTGATCCTGCTATCAAAATCAATAGCTTTCCCAAACCCGATTTTTTGGTAGAAGATCCAATGGTGCAAACTGTACCAAATATTATTTCTGTAGCAGACACTAAGTTTAAGGTTAAAGTGCAGTTATATAATATCGGAAAAGCGACAGGCGACTCGGTAACTGTTCAGATCAGGCATCGTTATCCCGATGGCAGCGATAGTCTGATTTATAATAAACGAATTCGATCCATCAGGTTTACTGATTCTATTTCTATAGAAGTACCTATTGTAGCCATTAGAGATAAGGGGGAAAATAAAATTATAGTTACAGTAGATGCTGATAATCGTTATTCCGAATTAAGTGAGACAAATAATACTGCAACAAACACTTTTACCATATTTGAAGATGAATTAACGCCCGTATATCCTTACAATTTTTCTATTATAAATAAAACAAACATAAAGCTGGCTGCAAGTACGGCCAATCCTTTGGTAGAAAGCAGGCAGTATTTAATGGAGATCGATACTACAGAAAACTTCAACTCTTCTTCTAAAATAACCCGCGAGGTTGTTTCTAAAGGAGGGTTAATAGAATTTGACCCTGGTTTGGCTTTTAAAGACAGCACTACTTATTACTGGCGGGTCGCTCCTGCATCATCGGGAGTTATTCGCTGGAATACAGCTTCTTTTACCTACATCAATAATAGCAGTTTGGGGTTTAGCCAGTCACATTTCTTTCAACACAAAAAATCAGCAACAACCGACATCGTGTTAGACAGTATATCGAGAAAGTGGCAATTCACCTCAAAACCTAATACGCTAACCATCGTCAACTCTGTGTACCCCGTTAGTGGTGATGAGGACAATCATTTCAGCTTCGCCATCAATGGCATTATAAAAACGCAAAGCGCATGTCTAGGTCATTCTATTATTTTCTTTGTTTTTGATCCCATTACGTTAAAACCTTTATACAACCAGGCAATTCCTTCTACTAATCCTACGGACGCCGCTGGAGGTTTTATGGGCAGTGCTGCAAATTGTCGCAAACCCCTTCGTGAATTCAATTTTGAGTTTTCTTACATGGACACATCCGGGCGGAGAACAATGAGAGATTTTATGGATTGGATACCTGCCGGATATTATGTAGCAATGAGGCTTAATCTTGATGGACCTTACGAAGAAAATCCCTATGTCGATGTATGGAAAAAAGACGAAGTTGTCTATGGCGCCGGAAACACTTTGTACAACAGGTTGAAAAGTGCCGGCTTTTCTGACATTGATGCTTATACATATGCCCGTACCTGGGCCTTTGCTTACAGAAAAAACAATACTTCTTTTACACCTGTTTCAAAAATGAGTAATGCCCTCGAAAGGATTACCTTAAACGCTACTATTAATACGCCGGGCACCGCAGGATATATAAGTTCACCTGCATTTGGACCTGCCAAGGCATGGAAACAGGTAAAATGGCGGGGAGCGAGTGTAGAGGCCTCGCCGCGTGATATTTATTCTGTCAAAGTGATAGGCATTACTTCCGGCGGCAGAGAAGATACATTATATACTTTGCAGCCCGATCAGCAGGATTTTGCTATAAACAATATCAGCGCTGCTCAGTATCCCCTCATTCGTCTGGGCATGCCTAACCAGGACCTTGATACAGCAGCGCTTACCCCTTACCAGTTAAGGTATTGGCAAGTATTGTCCGATCCCGTTCCCGAAGGCGCTGTAGCTCCCAATATTTCTTATAAGTCAAAAGACACGCTGGAAATAGGTGAAAAATTAGATTTTTCGGTAGCATTTAAAAATATTAGCGATGCTGCGTTTGCAGATAGCTTGAAGGTAAACATGGTAGTGTACGATAAAAACAATGTTGCCAATGTTATTCCCGTAGCAAGCAGAAAGAGTCTTCTGCCTGGCGATACTACCAATGTCAGCTATACCATCGACACAAAGGTTTTTCAGGGAGCTAATACATTATTTGTTGATGTTAATCCGGCATCTGCACAGCCTGAGCAATACCATTTTAATAATTTTCTTTACAAAAACTTCTTTGTAAAAGGAGACAATTACAACCCGTTGATGGATGTAACTTTCGACGGAATACACATTTTAAATGGAGACATTGTTTCTGCAAAGCCAAAAATTGTTATTAAATTAAAGGATGAATCAAAGTTCCTTGCTTTAGACGACACATCGCTTGCTACCGTTTTAGTCCGTTATCCCGGTAGCAATGGAAGAGTGCAAAGATTTGCTTTTGGTACAGATACTCTTAGGTTTGTTCCGGCAGACCTTTCGACAGGTAAAAACGAAGCAACCATAGAATTTTCTCCCGCCTTTTTACAAGACAGCGACGATGGCTTTTATGAGCTGCACGTAAAGGGAAAAGATAAAAGTGGTAACGCTACAGGAACCGTTGAGTATAGCGTTCGTTTTCAGGTTTACACAAAACCGATGATCTCTAACATGTTTAATTATCCAAATCCTTTTACCACTTCTACGGCATTTGTATTTACTGTTACAGGTAGTGATGTTCCTCAAAACATTCGCATACAAATCATGACCATTACCGGCAAAATTGTTAGAGAAATAACAAAACAGGAACTTGGCTCCTTACATATTGGCAGAAACATTACAGATTATAAATGGGACGGAACTGACCAGTATGGCCAAAAGCTTGCAAATGGCATTTATTTGTATCGTGTATTAACAAACCTCAATGGTGCGTCTCTTGATAAGTTTAATACGATAGATGCAAACGGCGATAAAGTTAATACAGATAAGTATTTTAATAAAGGATATGGAAAAATGTATCTGATGAGGTAGTGTTATGTTACCGCCATTTGCGGTACTATTCAGTTTTTGTTGCGTCGCACTCGTGTACTATTTGTTTCTCATTCAACATTTTTAACTTCAGCGTCAAAGCTTTTTTAAATTGTGGTATCTATAGCACAGTACAATAAATTTATTCATTGCTTTAAAAGATATAAGAGCTTTGCAAGACTTAAAAAAACAATTAATGAGGGAAGTAGGAGTTGGCAGCCGTGTAATAAATTTTGTAATAGACACCATTCTGATTGCTTTGATTGCTTACGGACTTTTTAAATGGAATAACTTTTATGTTTACTACTGGCATCACAAGTATTATCCTTTTTACCTGTTTTTTTATCCGATGATTTTCATTTACTACACTGTCTTTGAAGCTACTACTACCCGTTCCCCCGGCAAGTGGTTATCAATCACAAAAGTGCAGAATAAAGCAGGTGGACGACCGGCGTTTTATCAAATCTTATTACGATCATTGTTGAGGCTTACTTTTATTGATATGTTCTTTATTCCTGTTTTCGACCGGCCTTTGCACGACCAATTAAGTAAGACACGGGTTGTAGAGGCGTAATACTTTTTTTTCCCCACAGCAGTAATCGTTGTTCTGATTAAGTGCCTCCTTACGATCAAATTTAGGAGCCTTTAATTGCCAGCAACACACGAAAAGTTGCAAACTTTCTTGCTAATAGATTAATTTCAATTATAAAATAAAAGCTTAGCCAGTGAAATTCTAACAATCGTAAGGGTTTAGAAACTAACAACAATTAAAAAATATGCTAACTTTTTTTAAGTCTCTTCCCGTCTTTTCCCTCCTCTTGCTGTCGGTGCAATCAAAATCTCAGAATCAAGGATCCGCTTCTAATCCGTATTTGCTGAGTCCTTCGCCAGCCACAATTACTTATGGTAATTACTGGTCAGAAAATAAACCAGCACTTAAAATTAAGTCTGGAGATTTCGTCATCGTCCACACATTAATTACATCCACACCAGAACGATTAGAAGCGGCCGGCGTTGCTGCTGATAAGGTGGAAAAAGAATTGCGTGAAGTGCAAACTGTAAAAGACAGGGGGCCGGGAGGTCATGTACTTACCGGTCCTGTTTTTATAGAGGAAGCGGAGCCTGGTGACGTGCTCGAGATAAAGCTTATTTCTATTGATTTGGCTATTCTTTATGGTTATAATGCTATCGGCCAAAATGGATTTTTGTCAGATGAGATATTTGATCGTTCCACCCGTATTATAAATCTTGATCAGAAAAAAATGGTGGGGCATTTTGCTAATGGCATAGAGATTCCTTTACGGCCATTTTTTGGAAGTATGGGAGTAGCACCACCAAAAGAAGCAGGCCGATGGAACAGTGCACCACCATGGATACATGCAGGAAATCTTGATAACAAAGAATTAGTCGCTGGTACTTCACTTTTTATTCCGGTTCATGTACAGGGAGCCTTGTTTGAAATTGGTGATGGCCATGCCGCTCAGGGCAACGGTGAAGTTGATATTACAGCTATCGAAACTTCGTTAAAAGGTAAGCTGCAGTTCATTGTTCATAAAGGGAAGAGACTTTCATGGCCCAGAGCTGAGACAGCAACCCATATTATTACAATGGGCTTCGACAGGGATCTAAATGCTGCAACCCACATCGCAGTACGTGAAATGATCAGTTACCTGATGGATGAAAAAAAGCTGTCAAAGGCAGAGGCTTATATGCTTTCAAGTATTGCAGTAGATGTAAACATAACACAACTGGTTGATGGTAATGTGGGCGTTCATGCAATGTTGCCAAAAAGTATTTTTGTAAAGCAATAATTAATCTGGAAAGGCTGAAGTAAAGAAGTTGCCAACGAAAAGCTGCTAACAAAAATCATCCTGTCTATTATGCATGCAAATTGTGATGAGTCTATAAAATTCGAGTGAAGATTAGTGTTACATGAAAGATTTGCATTGCAAAATGAATTGTTAGAATTTTTTGGTAATGGTCCATCTAACCTTCAGTAAATTATTGATTAGCCGGACACTTGTACAATTATATTTTCAATTGTCTTTTTTCGAAACTGCTAACACTAATTTGTATAGGGCTGCAGAATTTTGTTGATACATCAAAACTTTGTTTTTTTTCACGTTTATTGATATTTTAGAGAATGCGCCTGCTCTTATTTTTCTTTTTTACTATTCTTTCTTTTTGTGCCAATTGCCAGAAATATTACCTTTTTATAGGGTCTTACACAGACAGCGGTAGCAAGGGAATTTACGTATATACGTTTGATGCTTCAACAGGTAATGCAGCATTTGTAAGCAATACAAATGGTTTGTTAACCCGTCTTTTTTAACCATTTCACCCGGAGGTAATTTTATTTATGCCTGTACAGAAACAAGAACAGCAAATGCAGGAAGCATTAGTTCGTTTTCATTTAACAAAAAAAACGGCTCTTTAAAATTTATAAATAAGCAAAGCAGCGGAGGCGATAACCCGGTGTACGTGTCGGCACATAGAGATGGTAGGTGGGTAGTATGCGGCAATTATACCGGTGGAAGTGTTGCGGCCCTGGCTGTTAATAAAAATGGAAGCCTTTCACCGGCAGCCCAGGTCATCAAACATACAGGTAGAAGCGTCGACTCTGTTCGACAGGATAGATCACACGTTCACTCTACCATATTTTCTCCTGACTACAGGCATTTATACGTTCCTGATCTTGGTCTCGATAAAGTGATGATTTACAGATTTTCGGAACAGGCAGCAATCCCTCTTACCTCTACAAGTCAACAATTTATTAGAACCGTTCCGGGAAGTGGTCCGCGGCATTTTGCATTTCATCCTAATGGTAAATATGGTTATTTAGCTGAAGAAATGGGTGGTTTTGTCGATGTGTATAAAACTTCGAATGGAACGGCTACTTCAATTCAGCGTATCGCTGCTCATCCGTCAGAGACTAAAGGTCCTTTCGGCTCTGCAGATATTCATACTTCTCCTGATGGCCGCTTTTTGTATGTAACCAACCGGGCAAAGGAAAACAACATTGCTATATTTTCTATCGGTAAAACAACGGGAAAAT
>JBBPZJ010000324.1:0-3519 GCA_038199395.1 Chitinophagales bacterium | reverse complement strand
ATGCTGGATGAAGAATCAGATCCTGATAAAATTTTAATTTAGTTTAAAGCTGCTGACCAGGGATTGCAAAAAGCGCATTATTACTGATGGATGAAGTATTCAGGAAAAGCCTTGCCTTAAAGCTTGTTCAGGTAACTGAATGCTTGCCTGGCAATTGCCAGGATGCAGAGAAAATTGAATGTATGAAAGAGCTAGTTTCCTATGCTTGAATTTGACCAGCTAACTACCAATATGAAGGAAATTAATGCGATTTGATTAACGGTTGGAAAAGCATAATTGAAATAATTTAAAGAAACATTTGGAGGACCCCCCCGGAGCATACCCAATATGGCTTGCACTGATTGTGATGTGGTTATTTATTATTTATCTAACCCTTGTGAAACAAAGGAATGTATTGAAAAAGTTAAGAAGTTTGATATTAGAGCATTGCCTGCAATTGCTGTAAATGGTAAGCTATTGTCTTGCTGTCAGAATAAAGGTCTTTCTGCTGAAGAACTAAGAAATGCTGGTTTGGGACAACCTGTTCTAAATTAAATACCTAATGGTGGTACTCTAAATTTGGATGGCGCTTTACAAGTGAAATTTACTAAAGTTGCTCACGATGGTTTAACTGTTACGGACCTGTTGTATTCATTGTAGCTACTATTGCTCTTGTAGTTTGGGGATCGGCTACGGGAAATTATCTAAAAGCCACGCTTGTATTTTTGACTGCTGTTATGATGGGTTATCTATGTGCTTTAGGTATTACTACCCCAATGTTTGCTGCTATTGCTGGTGGTAAAGGCATATTAATTTGTTTATTAGTAAAAGCAAGTGAAGTGGTTTAAAAACAACCCCTGATATTCAAGGGGTTGTTTTGTTTATTGGTCGGGGCGGCAAGATTCGAACTTGCGACCTCCTGCTCCCAAAGCAGGCGCGATAACCGGGCTACGCTACGCCCCGAAACCTGTTAACCGGTGAGGAAGCGGTGAGGGAGGGATTCGAACCCTCGGTACAGTTTAACCCGTACGACGGTTTAGCAAACCGTTCCTTTCGGCCACTCAGGCACCTCACCAACCTTTCCTTTTTTAAAGGGGTGGCAAAAATAAGGGTATTTGGGTTTACATTCAAAATACAGCCAACACTTTTTCGCATGATTTTGAAATAATTTCAAATTAAACCTTGTAATTCGATCAAAAATTTGGAAAAATGATAAATTTTCCTTCGGTTTGGCAACTCTTTTCACGACTTCCATATGACTTCTTCGTCACTGTCTTCATTTTCGTAACCAAATCTTACTAATTCCCTATTTAAAAAAATTAAAAAAATCAAATTTTGAAGTAAAAAAACATTTAAAAATTTTTGTTAGTTGCAGTGTTCTTCAGTTTATATATCTTTACCGCGGTTTTTCATAGGATATTGGATTTTAAAAACGGGGCTGGATGTTTATCCTGGCCCCTTTATGTTTATTTGAAATGCTCCGTAACTATCCTTGCCTTAGATAATCCAATAACTTTCGATAATTCTTCCTGTGATTTTGATTGTATGTTTTTAACCGATTTGAACTCCTTTAGTAATTGCTGAGCTGTCGATTTCCCCACTCCTTTTATATTTTCCAATTCGTTTTTGAAAGTTCCATTACTTCTTTTTAACCTATGAAAGCTAATTCCAAACCTATGTACTTCATCTCTTATGCGCCTTATCAATTTTAAGCTTTCACTATCCCACGGAAGTTTGATTGCTTGTTTATCTCCGTAAAAAAAAATCTCTTCTTCATTTTTTGCTAATCCAATTACTGTTACTGAACCCACCAGACCCAACCCGACAATGCTTTCCATTGCAGCATTCAACTGCCCCTTGCCTCCATCAACTATAATTAACTGCGGCAACGGCTGATTTTCTTTCACCAGCCGGGTACAACGCCTTAAAACCACTTCCTTCATAGTTGCGAAGTCATTGATTCCCTCGACAGTTTTTACATTAAAATGCCTGTAATCTTTTTTGCTGGGAATTCCCTCTTTAAAACAAACCATTGCACTAACAGGGTAACTACCCTGAAAGTTGGAGTTATCAAAACATTCGATATGATTGGGTACCTCTGATAATTGCAGGTCTTGCTGCAATTGATATAAAACTGCTTTTTTCTGTTTGTCCGTAGTCCCCTCTAAATGCAAAATTTTTTTCTTTCTTAATTCTTCCGTAAAATAATTGACGTTTTTGAGCGAAAGATCTAAGAGTTTCTTTTTATCTCCTCCTTTAGGCACGGTTACAGTTACTCCTTCTATAGCAAAATCTATTTCAAACGGAACAATAATTTCCGGTGCCACGCTGTTGAATGTCTCTCTTAGCTGAAGAATTGCAAGAGGTAAAACTTCTTCTTCACTTTCTTCCAGTTTTGTTTCAACCCTCACGGTATGGGTTTGCACAATTGATCCGTTATAAATCATGAGAAAATTAACGTACGCTGTGTCTCCATCTTTAATAATAGAAAATACATCGAGGTTAGTAAGATGTTTATTAACAATTATAGACTTTGCCTGATAATTCTCAAGGTGCTCGACTTTCTTTCTTACCCACTCCGCTTTCTCAAAATCCAGTTTTGCGGCAAAATGTGACATTTCGTTCTTAAAATGCTGAATGACGGGTTGGAGATTACCTTTCAAAATATTTCGCACTTGTTGTAGTGCGTCTGCATATTCCGCTTCGGATTGATGTGATTCACACGGTCCTTTACAGTTCCCCAAATGATACTCGAGACAAACTTTAAACTTACCTTTCTGAATATTTGCTTGTGTAAGATTCAGTTTACATGTACGCAGAGCGACGTTCTGCTTTATAAATGTTAGCAGCTCCCTTACTTTAGCCACAGAAGTAAATGGCCCTAAGTATTCTGACCCATCATTTATTTTTGTCCTTGTCAAAAATATCCGCGGAAAAGGTTCTTTTTTTATTACAATATAAGGAAAGGATTTGTCATCCTTTAAGTCAATATTAAACTTTGGCTTGAATTGCTTGATAAGTGAATTTTCAAGTAAAAAGGCATCAGTTTCGCTATCAGTTATTGTAAACTCAACCTTTCTAATTCTTTGAACAAGTTCATGTGTTTTATAATTTGTAAATGTTTTAGTAAAATAACTACTCGTACGTTTTCTAAGGTCTTTAGCCTTACCCACGTATAGCAACTCATTTTTTTCATCGAAATACTTGTAGATGCCGGGCAGGTGAGGAATGGTATGCGCTATTTGTTGATATTCATTTGCCGTCATTTCTGTTCCTCCTTAAATCTTCTTATTCCAAATAACTGTTGTTTGATGTAAGGTTTCGCTTCCTCCTTGTTTTTGCACTGATCTGTTTACCTGAAAGCTTTCTCCTGGTTTCCAGCTTAATTGTTCTATTGCTGAACTGTCAGCATAATTTAAAAATTTACGGAGAAATATTCGTTTTACAGTTTGGCCATCTTCAGCAAGCAATATGTCCACACTTTGAAGTTCAAGTTCTTTATTTGTAGTTGAATAATTTATTGTAAAACCCTTCGTAGTT
>JBBPZJ010000323.1:0-9614 GCA_038199395.1 Chitinophagales bacterium | reverse complement strand
TGAAAGATATAATCGACATTAATACCGGAACTATCATTGAAGGTGAAGAAACCATTGAGCAAGCCGGTGAAAGAATACTGGATTATGTAATTAAAGTAGCTAGCGGAGAAGTCGTTGCAAAATCAGTTAAAAATGGCCAGGAAGATTTTATTCCCTGGAAGAGAGGGGTGAGTTTGTAGGGAAGAATTAGCTAACAGCTAACAGCTAGAAGCTAATAGCTAATAGCTTTTGGGGACGAACAGTCGTTCTTTATTCAGCTCCGGTTGTGTCACTCACTGCATCAATTTGTAATTCTATTGAGCAGGAGAAAAAGCAATGAACAACTGCGATAAAACAACTCAACCATAAAACAATTGAACAATAAAACAATTGAACAATAAAACAATTGAACAATAAAACAATTGAACAATAAAACAATTGAACAATACAACAATTGAACAATAAAACAATTGAACAATACAACAATTGAACAATACAACAACTGAACAATAAAACAATTGAACGATACAACAATTGAACAAGCTCTAATATGAAAAAATTTCTGGACGAAAACTTTCTTCTTACAAATACTACGGCCGAGCGGCTTTATCACGAGTACGCTAAAGAGATGCCCATCATCGATTATCATTGTCACTTACCACCTAATCAAATTGCTGACAATCACCGATTTCAAAATATAACACAGGCCTGGTTATACGGCGACCATTATAAATGGCGTGCAATGCGGGCGAATGGAGTTGATGAAAGCTATTGTACCGGCAATAGATCAGACTTTGAAAAGTTTGAAAAATGGGCCGAAACGGTTCCTTATACACTTCGTAATCCTCTATTTCACTGGACCCATTTGGAGTTGCAAAGATATTTTGGCATCGTCAAGATTTTAAATGGCGATTCAGCAAAAAGCATTTATGATGAATGTTCAGCAAAATTGCAAACACCCGAATTTTCAGTAAGAAACTTACTTCTGAAAATGAAAGTAAAAATGGTTTGCACAACTGATGATCCTGCAGATAATCTTCAATATCACCAGCAACTGGCAAGAGAAGGATTTGAAATTCCTGTACTTCCTGCGTTCCGCTCCGATAATGCAATGAATGTCGACAATACTTCAACATTTAATAATTATGTTCAACGTTTAGAAGCCGCTTCAAATGTTTCAATAGGATCTTTAAGCGATTTTTTGGCTGCTATTAAATCCCGTCACGATTACTTTGCTGCAAATGGCTGCACCGTTTCCGATCATGGTTTAGAGGCGATCATCGCTGAAGATTATACGGATGCCGACGTTGAGAACATCTTTAATAAAGTTCGTTCAGGTAAAGATTTAAATGACACAGAGAAAGGGCAATTCAAGTCAGCAATGCTTATACAGTTTGCCGAGTGGGATTGCGAGAAAGGCTGGGTACAACAATACCATTTGGGCGCTTTAAGAAATAATAACTCAAGAAGGTTGCGCGACCTTGGTCCGGATACCGGATGGGATTCAATCGGTGATTTTCCACAAGGTCGTTCCCTATCTAAATTTTTAAGAACGTTGGATGATCAGAACAAGCTGGCTAAGACAATCCTCTATAATTTAAATCCTGCTGATAACGAGCTAATCGCTACAATGGCAGGCAACTTTAACGATGGTTCAGTTGCAGGAAAGATGCAGTTTGGCTCCGGATGGTGGTTCCTCGATCAGAAGGACGGTATGATAAGGCAGATGAATGCTTTATCAAATATGGGATTGTTAAGCCGTTTTGTTGGTATGATTACAGACAGCCGCAGTTTCCTTTCTTTTCCCCGCCACGAATACTTTCGCCGCATCTTATGTAATTTATTTGGTGAAGAAATTGAAGGCGGTGAATTGCCAGATGATATTGAATGGACGGGAAAGATTATACAGGACGTATGTTTTAATAATGCAAGAAATTACTTTAACTGGCAAAACATTATCCAATAGTTCAAATCTTCTTTCTAACTATTCATTTATGGATATGCCTGCTTTTACTACGGGCATATCCATAAATTCCTAAGAAAATTGCTTCCATATTTTCTTTTGCACAATAAGCAATTGGTTTTTATCCTTTTGTAAAGTAAACTTGGTATTTTCCTGCATACTTATTTCCAAATTTGGAAGGTTCTTCCATTATTCGGAACGTTTCCACATTACTCACATTGAGAAGTAGCTGATAATCAGCGGCTTTATTAAGCGGCATATTGATAGAGTATTACTCGTAAATCAATATCAAATATGTCTACGAATTACACTCAAACAGAATCATCCCTTATAACAGCTTGTTTAAAAGGTGACAGAAAAAGTCAGAAAGCTTTATACACACTATACTCGCCAAAATTCTTTTCAGTTTGTCTTAAGTACACCAAGAATCAAATGGATGCTGAAGATGTATTGCAGGAAGGATTTATTAAGTTATTTAAAAACCTCGACAAGTTTAAAGGAGAAGGTTCATTTGAAGGATGGATGAGAAGGATTTTTGTGAATTGTGCAATAGAAAATTTACGTCGTAGAAAGCTTGAAACAAGTGACTGTGGGCTTTTTGAAAATACAATATTAGACAGACAACCTACGGCACTCGATAATTTATATAAAAAAGATATTCTTAAGACCTCTAATACATTGAGCAACGGATATAAAACCGTTTTTCACCTTTATGCAGTTGAAGGATTTTCACACCAGGAAATAGCACAGCAATTAGGCATCACAGAAAGTACCAGCAAGTCTCAGTTTTGCAGGGCTAAAGTAATACTTAGAACAAAGGTTCGTTGCAGACAAGGTGCTAATGTGTAGAAAAAAATTATAGCGACACGATTTTTAATGTACTTCCTTTAATAGAAAAACACTTTACAACCAGATATGCGGATCAGCGATGGCTCATTTATCACAGCACAAGAAAATAGGTAATTTATTACAATCTACGCACGTTAAAAAGTACAAATGTGGTTTGGCGGAGACTCCAATACCGAAAGAGATGTAAACATATTTTGCGACGAAAAGGAAGCATTTTATCAACAACTTTAAAAGCAATACTTTAAACGGGTAAATATTGCTGCTAGAAAAAACACAAGATTACACTTTCAACACATGCCAAAACGATATTGCAAATTTTTACCTGAAAAGCAGATTTATTAGCAAGTTATCGAATGGATTAAAAAAAGGTTAGGATCAAATCGCTTTCCGTTAAAAAGACTTTCCCTGATTGGTGCTTTTACCGGAAAAGTTATTACCGCTAATATTAATAGTCAGTTTGGTTTTTTTCGACTGATCCTCCATTTCAAAAACAACCGCTTCACTAGGTTCAATTGCTGTCTGATTCTCGGCTACAACCACCATTGAAGATTCCTTTTTGGGTAAAATATGAGCCGACTCCGCTATATATTTAGGATGTAGTTTTTTTAAGTTACCGTCATTTTTTATAACTGTCAATTGTAAAGAACCGATGTTAAAGTCGGCAGCCGCATTATTATTTTGAATGAGAAACTTTAGAAATACATTTTTATCATTTGTAGAAATATTCTGGCAGGTTATTCTTACTTCATTGTTGTTATCATTTAAGTGAGACAAAGCAGCCTCCGTTATAAGTCTCTTACTAAATTCTACGTTTTCCTTTTTAGTATCCATCTCTGCAGCATTTGAAGATGGATCTATTGAAGGCGCACTCTCAACTACGTTAGGTCTGGAAGCTATAGCAGTGGCACTCGTGGCATCATTAACAGAAGCAACAGTGCTATTTTTATTACCAGACCCTGCGATTTGCGATTCCCCGGTTTTTAAACTGCCTGATTTAGAAGATGAATTTGCAGTTGTTGCCACTGGATTGACTTTTACCGCAGGAGAAATCGTTTTTGCAATATTGGTATCGGGCGACTTAGAGCGCATTTTATCAATATTTCTTTTAATTACAGTAATCTCACTATTAATAGCTGTTTGCTGCAAAGGGGTCGGATGTAAAGCCAGAACCTGAGTGTATAAGTTTAAAGCAGTTTCCCAGTTTTCTGTATTTATTGCTTTTATAGCATTTTCAATTAAACTATCAACTTTGGCTTTTTTAGCTGCTTCATAATTATCATTTTGTTTCTCCACCTCCTTCGATTGCAGAGAATTATTGTTAGAAACACCCGCCGCTACCGTTAACTTTCCCTTCTCTTTTACAGACCCATTTCCAACTGCCTCATGTATCGCATTTACAGTAGTTGCAGGCAACTTTTTAATTTCATTTTCCTGTACCTTTTTCTTTGCTTCATCGTTTTGCTTTTGCAGCGCGATTTGTTTTGATGTGTCTACACCCTTAGTATTGGTATTAATTGAAGAAGTTTTTAGATCTTCTTTCATCGGTTCAATTCTGTTCTGCGAAGCAATTAAGCTGACTGAAGAATTTGCCTGCACTTTTTTACTTTCATTTTCTTGGGCCCTTTTCTTTAAATCGTCGTTTTGCTTCTGTAGTGCAGTTTGTTTTGCCAAGTCATCGTTACTCCGGCTAACATTTGTCGAAGAAGGGTTTGACTGTTCTTTTATTAATGTTTTATTAATAACCGATGGCTGATTAAGCGCTGAATTTAAAACAACATTTTTTTCATTTTCACTCCGCGACTTTTGATTTAAATTATGTTTACCTGTTAGTTCGGCCCTTGTTTGAAGAGAATCCTTTTCTGTTTTTGCAACTCCTTGCACAGGTTCAACAACTGATTTAATGGTAGAGCCAACGTTAATATTTTTCTGCTCGTCCACCTTACCCGTTGATGATCGTTCTTCGCTTACAACTAATAAATTGTTCGAAGCACCTGTATTTGACAAAGTGGATTTCTTCAAACCATCAGACGCAAAATCAATAGCACGAAGCCTTTGTTTAACAAATTCTTCCTGCGATTTTATAGGTTGTAAAGAAAGAACCTGGTTGTAATGAATTCGAGCATTTTCATAATTTTTTGCCATGACCTCTGCCTGAGCCTGGTTTAATAATTTGTTTATATCATCCTTTCTCTTCAAATCAGAGTTACGGAGACGTATTACTTCTAATGCCTTTAAACTGTTATTAGCAGTTATCAGCATACCGCTGGCGAAAGGATCACTAGGTTTTATTGAGATAGCTTCAGTGTATAATGCTTTAGCCTGTTCGAAATCTTCATTAGCAACGGCATTAGCAGCTTTCAAAATAAGAAGATCATATTTATCCACCGGAAGCCGGGGCTTTGCCACCATGCTATCTACTTTGCCGACTTGTGCCGACACAATTAAGATTTGACAAAAAAATAAAATAAATAAAATGCTTTTAGTCATTTGATTTTGAAATAAATATTATAAAAATAAGTGTCAAAAAATATTAAAGCAGCACGTTAATCTAATAATACCGCTACAGGTTAAACTGCGGTTAGCATCCTTTTTACCGCACCGGCTTTAATTCACCTCCTGGTATTACTTATAGAAAGGATACTCGATCTTAATATGTAATAATTTTTTCAAACCACCTGCAAATTGACACAATGAAAAATGATGAAACTACTAATTTGTATTTTTAGGACTTTATACCCTTAACAAATTTATTCCTTTCCTTTTTCTTGAATCCAAAATTGTACCTAATATTCAACACCAAGAGTGTCTTTGACTCTATTTGCCCTCTATTTAAAAAAGCAAATGTAAGGGTACGGCCGCAACGCTTATCCGAATTAACAGGAGAGATAACAGATGTTATTATCGCTCAAAAACTAACCTTAATTCTTTAATCATTAATAAATAGGACAGAATAATTAAGTTTATTCTATTATTGTGTGATCAACAAAAACAACTTCTTTAGAAGTTAAAAAATTATTATATGAGCTCAAGAAGAGACTTTATTAAAACATCAGCAACATTTACCCTTGGTACTTATTTGTTACCCCAGGTTGCCAATGCTGCAAACAATGTAGGAGTTCAACTTTATTCTGTAAGAAAAGAAATGCTGGCAGATGCGAAAGGGACTTTACAAATGCTGGCTAAATTAGGTTATAAAGAATTGGAGTCTGCTAGAAGTATTAAAGGCAACTACTATGGGTTGGCACCAAAAGAAATCAAAACAATTGCGGCAGATCTTGGTATGAATATCAGGAGTGGGCATGTCGGAATAGATAAAGATTGGCTAAAATCGGTTGATGAAGCTGCGGAAGCCGGCCAAACTTATCTTATTTGCTCATCAATGCCTTCACGGGGACAAACAATAGAAAACTATCAAAAGGCTGCAGAAATATTTAATAAAGCGGCGCAAGACTGCAAAAAAAGAAATTTGATTTTTGGTTACCATAATCACGAGGAGGAGTTTCAAAAAGTTGACGGACAAGTTCTGTACGATATACTTTTAGACAGAACGGATAAGAATCTTGTTAAGATGGAGATGGATCTTGGATGGTTGATAGTTACAGGTAATGATCCTTTTAAATATTTTGAAAAATATCCTGATCGTTTTCCTTTATGGCATTTAAAAGACATGGACCTTAGAAACAAGAATAGTGTCGAATTTGGAAAAGGAGGTGTCGATATAAAACGCCTGATGAAAAACGGCAAAAAAGCAGGAATGAAGTATTTCTTTGTCGAGCAGGAAGAATATGCCGTTTCAGCTTTTGAAAGCCTGGCAGATGATATGAATTACCTCAAAAAACTGTAAAAATCTTTTTTTGCCAACTATATTTTGAATATAAGATTGTCCTCGAAAGATTAGACTGTATTATTTTCATAAATAGATTGTATGAAAAATACAAATAAGGGCTATGGATGTAAAAAAATCAAACGTTTTTGTCGGAATTGAAATTGGAGGTACAAAACTACAATTAGTATCAAGTGATGGTTTCGGTACAATTAACGAGAGATTGCGATATTCTATAAAAGCTGCTGATGGGGCGGACGGAATTAAGAAACAAATTGAGGAGGGCATCCAAAAGTTATTATCAATGGACACAATTCAGTCTATTGGGGTAGGTTTTGGTGGACCGGTTGATTGGAAAACGGGAGAAATTCAGTTATCGCATCAGGTCGAAGGTTGGGGAAATTTTAATATGAAGAACTGGTTAGAGAAATTGTCGGGATTACCTGTTTCAGTTGATAATGATGCAAACACCGCCGCTTTAGCAGAAGCGAAGAGAGGTTGCGGAAAAGGATATAACAATGTATTTTACATGACAATTGGCAGCGGTATCGGTGGAGGTCTTATTGTAAATGAACGAATTTACCACGGACGAACGCCGGGCGAAGTTGAAATTGGACATTTAAGGCTTGATAAGAGTGGAGTGACGCTTGAAAGTAAGTGCTCAGGATGGGCAGTAAATAATACGATTAAAAAACATATTCAAAAAAACCCAAATAGCAGGCTTAGCGTACTGGCAAAAAATCATTCTATGCCCGAGGCGTACCTGCTTACCCCGGCTTTAAATGAAAAAGATCCTGATGCAGTAGCTATTGTTGATGATGTTGCTGATGACATTGCTTTTGCACTGTCTCACGTTGTTCATCTTTTCAATCCTGCTATCATAATTATAGGAGGTGGACTGTCCCTGTTAAAAGAGCATCTGATCAAACCTGTTACCGAAAAGCTGCCTCAATACTTGCTAAAAGCTTTGCTACCCGCTCCACCGATCGTAATAGCTTTGCTTAGTGAAGACGTAGTTCCTATCGGAGCAATTGAACTAGCAAGTAATGCATTTAAAAATTATTCTCCCACCACCAAAAAAAATGCTTTTTAAACAAAGTAAAAATGAAAGATTTTGTACAGAATTACATCAATGACCACAAAGCGGCATTAGAATCGATTCCTGCTGAAGAGGTAGATAAAGTGATTTCAACTTTTCGAAAAGCATTAAAAGAAGACCGGCAAATCTTTGTTTTTGGAAATGGCGGAAGTGCGGCTAATGCTTCACATTTTATTACTGATTTAGGTAAAGGAGCATCAGACAAAACTTTTAGACGTTTTCGTTGCCTTTCTATAAATGATAATGTAAGCTGGATCACAGCTATCGGTAATGACTATTCCTACGAAGATATTTTTCTTCGTCAACTAGAGAATTATGCACGACCGGGAGACATTGTTTTTGTTATGAGCGTAGGCGGCAACTCACCTAACCTGGTTAAAGCAGCAGAATGGTGTATTGCCAACGGTGTATATGTAATAGCGTTAGTTGGAGCCAAAAAAGGAAAACTTGCTGAAATAGGAAATCAGGCAATTGTCATCAACTCTACTCACTATGGTCGGGTGGAAGACTGCCATATGCACATTTGCCACATGATCTGTTATGCTTTCATGGAAAATAAGGAATTGCAACAGGAATAATCGGAAAAAAGTGCCTGTTTTTATTATTGCTGAAATTTGGTTACTTTAAATTAAGCACAGGCAGTTGTATTTTTTACAGTACAGGTTGACAGATAGCATAAAATAAATTGTCTTTGATCAACTGAAATCGGACAAACGCTTCCATTCTATCCTTTCACGATCCATTTGTTTTGCATTTTTAACTACTTTAAAAACTGAACTGTTAGTAAAATCATGTTCAACAGAGAGCTTGCTTGTTAAGGCATATTGAACATAGTGAAGGAGCAGGTTTTCTATACTTTTCTCTTCAGATGAAAAAGCTTTGTACAATTAGCCCAAAGCAGTTTTAGAAATTTTGGAGTTTAGACCGTTCTAAGTTCGTGCAGCTTTTTGGTTATCATACAAACTTTCATAATGATTGTTGAACACATTTGCCTTATACTGCTCTTTGTTGACAATATCTACATCAGTTTATTTGTACTCGTAAATATCAAAAATAAAGAAACCAAATATACTGTGGATTGGAATCCATAGGTTTAAAGCCATTGACTGAAAGTCATTTGAGGTTGCTGTGAACAGCATTGAAAACTGTAAACTGAAAGTTCATTAAAACTATTCAAGAATAAAATTATGATCGCTGTTCGGTCCGTCGTTAGCCTGTCATTCATCCCAATATTTGATCAATTCACGATGTTTTAAAGCTGGTTTTCATCCTACTAAATGCGTTTGATTAATAAAAAAAGGAGGAGGAAAGGAATTTGTTGAACAAAAAGGGGGTACTTGGCAAGGTATTTTATTAAAACAATAACGGTAACTCTTTTATAATATTAAAAAATAATTTATCATGGGCAACCTTTTGTACGTAATCGCAGTAATTCTAATCATTGCATGGCTCTTAGGCTACTTTGCTTTTCATGTTACCAGCGGGCTAATTCATATTCTTTTAGTAGCCGCAGTTATCATCTTCTTAATAAAGTTAATTGGTGGAGACAGGAGTGTGTAGATGAAACCTAAGATGATGTATTAAAAGGTGTTACTTTTTTGTAACACTTTTTTTATGCACTTGTGTCAAAATTTAGATATACGGTTGGTTTTAATTTTTGTACAACACGAATAAATTAAATCAAAGGTTTCCTATTATTTCTTTACTCAATGGTTCAATTCCCGGCCCGAAGTAGTAAGTAAGAAGACCACTTCTATTTATTAAGAAGCTGTCTAAAAACGTTTCAGCATTATCCTTATGGCTGATAAGTGCACCATTGCCACACTTGTGTTATTAAGTCGTTCGTAATTTTTTGAGTTCCTTCTATTGGTATCGATCCAGGCAAAAGTTCTTTCCACGAT
>JBBPZJ010000322.1:0-4170 GCA_038199395.1 Chitinophagales bacterium | reverse complement strand
GACTTCAAAAAAGAAAGGGATGTTACATCATTGTTTATTTTCTTAACAGAACGGTTGTAACGTGGTTTTTCCTTCATTAACTGTTAGAAGCTGTCTAAAATCGCTGGTTTCTCTCTCTGCGCTTCTCAGCGATGCCTTTACTCTGCGCTCTCTGCGGTTAAAACAACTAACCGCAGAGAGAAATTCAAGAGTTTTCGCAGAGTGCCGCAGAGAAAAAACGAATAAATTACTTTTTTAAAAAATTTTAGACAGGCTCTAAGGGAAATAAAAACAGAAGTAGGATCTCATTAAAAGCTAGTTGGAATGAAGCTTATCCTTTAACGGCGAGTAACTCTACTTTTTCTATTGTTGGAGGTGTTGATAACAATTCTGATGCATGCTCCATTAATGCTGCAGCTATTTTACCTGACAAGTGTGCTTCCCGACCTTCTTCATGATTAAACGTATCAAATATACCGAAGGTAGAGGGGCCAATACGAAGTGCGTACCATGAAACTGTATCTTTTTCTTCTTCAGCTAACGGCAAAGCACTTTTAAGAAAATTTTCAACAGCTTCCTCTTTACCGGGTTTTGCCTCAACACGAGCTAATAATGCAAACTTTACCATAATAGTTGTTTTTAATGATTTTATGTAAGTTAGTTACGAAAGTTAAGTCTGTATAGTTTTGAAAGAAAACGTCGGCAATTTGCCGGTGAGGAACACTCTGAAGATCCTAATGCGAATATACTAAAAAATGCAAGAGAATTGGCAGCTTGGAAATACCAAAAAGAGTTCGTTTATTGTATTGGGATAAATGCTATTGCTGAATAGTTTGGACCTGATGCTGAAGGGGAAATTAAGGAGCAGCTACTAATGACAATTCAACTGTTTTAAGGAACTCATCCTCTTCATAAATGTTAATAAGGGAGGAACAGGGGACTACTTAGGCTTTCTTAAGCTTATGAAATAAATCAAATTTTTAAAAAGGACTAAAAACGGAGGTTAATCATGGCAATTAATGCATTCGTCAGCTTCTTCGATAAGGCCGATGGTGAGTCGATCCAAAAGGGCAAGGAAAAGTGGGTGGAAATAAAGGGCTGGGACTGGGAAGTTGAAGCGGAGACAAGCTGGACTAAGGGCGGAGGAGCCAGTGTCGGCAAGCCTACTCCTGGTAAGTTTAACTTCGAGCATTATTTCGACACATCTTCAACAGTAATCCTCGGTTACATTTGTACCGGCAAGGCGTTTCCGAAGCTCGAGCTGCAGATGGTGAAGACGACCGGCAGGGGAACTCCTGAGACCTACTTCACGATGACAATGGAAGGTGTCTTCATCACGAGGGTGTCGAACTCGGGCAGTGAAGAAGGCATCGTCGTGCAGAAGGTTCAACTGGTCTTCAAGACCGTCAAAATCGAATACAAGTCGCAAGACAACAAGACCGGCTCGCTTAGTGGCACCAAGACCTACAACTGGGACATACCCGCGGGCACGGCCTCTCCTTCGGCCTGAGGGTTCTTATGATTTGTTGAGGGAACTATTGAGTTTTGCGCACCGCAACAGTTCCCTACCAGCAACGAGGCAGAATGTTGTTGTAACGTTGCTAGTCGTTTTGATGCTATAATAAATCTAATAACTGTCAGATTAAGTTTTAACTATTGCATCTAAGCTGACCCTAAAAGTTGCAGTTGAGAATAACTTGAAACAGCCTTCCTACAGCGAACCCCCACAAGGGCAAGGCATATGAATTAGCAGTACCTGAAGATCATTTAACTGAAAAACTGAGAAAAGTCTATTTGTGATTTGATCTCGACCTCAAAAGATCTAATAATCTCTTTCACTGTTCGCAAAGCTTGTTTTTCATTTCCTTTCAATTGAGATATATCCTTAGCCATATTTTTTTTCATAGATTCAATCTGCTGTTTTTCATAGCTTAGATTGACACTTTTGATCTGGTAGGCGAACATAGTAAACTTTTGCAGGGGCCGGTATCGGGGGTGTTGTAACATTTCGTTTATTTCCAGTTCAAGTTCATAAACCTGTTCCTTTAGTACTTCATTATAAATGCAGAGCTTGTCATCAGCTAACTGGCCCGAATTATTCTCTTCTTTTTGTATCCATGCAAGCTCAAGACTTAGTAATGTGTGCAGATCGTTTTTTTCGTAAGCAATAGTCAACTGCTTCATTAGTTCTTCTTTCTGCAGCTTCAATTCTTCATCCTGTTCCAGGTCCGGGTGAAATAGTTTAGCCAGCTGCCTGTAAACACTGCCAATATTTTTTGTTCTTGCTTCTTCTATCTGTCGCTCTTTTTCTTCTTTTTCCAGTTGTTTTTTTGACTTTTTGCGTGCAGTCTTTTTTTCATTTTTCTCATAGGCCTGTTGCTTTATTTGCTCTTCCATTTCCTTGGCCTTTTTTATAATTTCTTCCTCGGTCATGCTGCTGTGAAAGTCATCAAAATTCATTTCAAAGCCAAACTCCTCAAACATAGATTCCATCTCACTCTTCATTATATCAAAATCTTCCTTTGCAGCTTCTTCATAACTGACGCCTTCTACGACTTCAAATATTTCTTTCAGTTCATCGTCGGGCTCACCCTGCTGAGATTTAAAAATAACATCAAGCTGAGCCGCAATCATTTTACCTAAACTTTGTCTTTGATTTTTTGGTAATAGTTTTTTATTTTCAAAGAAACGATACAGCAATTTTGCACCTTCTTTCTTTAATTCGATCAATTGCTGTTCTAACGGATAAATATACTTTCCGTAATATTCCAGTTTGTCATTCAGGGATATGCCTACCTCTTCAAGCTCGCTGCGTAATTTTTCTATTTTTTTAATCAGCTTGTTAAAAGTCTGTTGTTGTTTGGAAAGTGAATTATTTTGAGGTTTGATTATAATTAAACCTGTTGCAGGCTTCTTCACTTCTTCTTTTTCAAAAAGTTCGTTTTGCATCTTACATAAATTTATGCTGCAAGTTTATAACGTATTAGAGATAGATTTTTTCAAAATTATTCACCGGTTGTTAACAAGTTTCGTTGATTATGAATTACGGAGGATTTTTAGATTTTCTTCCAGTAATAGCTGCTGTTAATCAGTGCTTTGTAATTGCGGTATGCAAAAACATCAGCAAGGCGAAACTTTTGATTTCTAATTGAATAAAGCGGTTCTTTTCTTTTAACTTATATGTTATTTAGTTAAGGCGCTGCATGTGCTTATTTGTTTTAGAGAAATTCAGGCGGGATACGTGGATAAAGAAAATAGATTATTTCCCATGTAAATTCGATACGACAAAGCAGTTTATGAATGACTGAACTATTTTTGTTGCTGTTGACTGTTGTTCACCAACAGCAGCACTTTGTGTAGGTATGTTGCAGGTAAGAACACTTACAAAGTCGAAAAAGCAGAGTTGAATTTATGGCTC
The DNA here is from genome assembly GCA_038199395.1 of Chitinophagales bacterium. Lineage (GTDB taxonomy): Bacteria > Bacteroidota > Bacteroidia > Chitinophagales > Chitinophagaceae > Segetibacter. Next base: position 773 of record JBBPZJ010000322.1, on the reverse strand, counting down.
TTCTTGCAATGTGGCTTAGCTGTCCGATCACCTCCTTAACAATGGCTCTATCATTCAGTTTAATCTGTTGTCTTAACCTCCACCTCTTTCTTCAGTGGTATTTGCAGGTGAAGAACACCTGCAAAGGTCGCTTAGGAACACCAACAAGGCAGAAATATAGAACTAATTATTTTTATTGCTAACTTTCTGATTATGCAACATCCTGCAGTCACTACCCCCTCACACACGTACTAGAGAGGGGATCCCGACGGGAAAAAAAGAGATCCATGAAATTTATTTTGGACGCTACAAGTTGAGCCAGGTTATTATACAAAGTGATTAATAAGTATAGCTTTGAATAACCACATAACTTGTATTGCTAAAAACACTTTTTTCGCTGCTTATCCTGTTTTTACTATCAAATGTGTAAGTGTGATTGGTAATTCTTGAACCCGGAGAACTATCAGTTTCAGTAGTTGTTTTAACTAGGTTTTTATCTTCTTGAAAGAACATGATGTTTTTTGGCAGATTATTAATTAAATCAGGGTAATATTCATAGCTTGTCATTTGAGAACCCGATTCTACCTTTATTAAGTTGCCATTATTGTTGTATGTAAAACTAAAAGTGCCATTTAAAACTGAGCCTAGTGCTTTAGTATAGGTATAATCCTTTAAAGTAATCAACTGCTTATTTGAGTTGTATAAATATTTTTGTATAATAGTATCCTTAAAGGTAATATCGTACTCGACGGTACTGTCTACCAACGAAATATTATTTAGATAAAAACCTTGTG
>JBBPZJ010000321.1:0-10619 GCA_038199395.1 Chitinophagales bacterium | reverse complement strand
AAAAGGGGTCGCTGGGCTTTTAGAAAAATATGATATTGTAATTGTAATAGAATAATAAAAGCTTCCTTACTAAGTTTTAAAATCAACTATTATTTTTTTTAATTGAAGTGATTTAAATTGAAATTGACAAACAGCCATAGTGTTTCAAGGCGAATACATAAAATCTTAATCCCGATTTTTAAAGAAAAATATCTGTATTTTTAGAAAGGCAACAGGAACATCTATCACTAAATAAATTCTTTCCATGCAGTCCGGTAAATACTTTATCAGTTATTCCAGGAAAGATTCTGCTTTTGTAAAGAAATTAGCAATCGATCTGAAAAAATCAGGGGAAGATGTGTGGCTTGATCAATTAGACATTGCTGCCGGAATACCATGGGATGAGTGCATTCAGAATGCGTTAAATGAAGCCGAGGGATTAATTGTTATTCTCTCTAATGCTTTTGTAAAGTCAGGAAATGTGATGGATGAGGTCTCTTATGCTATTAGCAAGGGCAAAAAGATTTTTCCATTAATGATAGAAACATGTGCAATTCCCTTTCGCCTTGCACGGCTGCAGTATTTAGATTTTACCGGAGATTATGAATCTTCATTTGAGCGCCTGCTTGCAGCTTTAAACACATCTGAAGCCGACAATCTTCAACCAACACATGAAGAGGTAAAAGCATCGTCTACAGCCGAACCAAAAAAAGTGTCAATAAAGCGTAACGTCGTTTTGCCATTGATCATTATAATCGTGGCGTTCGTAATAGGTTTTGTACTATTCAAAAATAGCAAAGGTTCAAATGATCTCACGCCTACAACTCAAAAAAACAGTAATACAGAACAGTCGGCAAATACAAATCCATCCACTATAACTGCGAAAGGAGAAGAGGCATCTTCGCAAAATATTATTGAAATAACACCACTAAAAAAGAATCGTACAAATCTGTTTGCCACAGATAGCGGTACTGAAATACTTGTTGCTTCAAGCGACGACTGGAAATACAGTATTGACAACAAAGAAGACGAATTTCGCTTTTACAAAGGAGATGAGGTGGTGTATGGTTTCAAAGATGGCAAGGCAGCCACATTTGATACATTTAATATGCTTATTGTTGCTACGGCACCATTGAATGTAAAGGATTTTGAATTGTTTGCAGGCAACGACAAGCCCTTAGGCCCCTTTCAATCCATTGGCAAATTTCAAACTCAAAATGCGAAACTTTTTAAAACTCCGTACCAGGAGTTTACATTTCCGGCAACAACTGCAAAGTATTTTAAAGTCAGAATTGTAAGCTCCTTCAGCGAGGCTGGTTATGGTTACTGCAGAGAATTTCAATTGTTTGGTAAACTGTAATAAAACAGTCCTCATTCTATGACCGGCAGATAAAATTCAGTTACTGCTTTTAACAGATTGAATGCAGTAGTTAGAAATGCAGAAATTGCAGGTACAGCTTCCTTAAACGTATAAAAAGAATAAGGCAAGTAAACAATTGGAAAATTTGATTGTTGAAATCTCTCACTAAATCGAAAACAATGGATAGCATAAACAAAGAACAAGAAGAAGAAAATTACAAAGACTTACATGGTGTTGAAGCAGGCAAGAAAATAAAAGAACTTGCAGGTAAAAACAACACTTGTTTTTTCTGTACCGGAATAGCTGCAGGCAAGCCAGTAACGGTACGACCAATGTCGGTTCAGAAAATGGACGAGGACGGCAATTTTTGGTTTTTAAGTGCAAACGATAGCCATAAAAACCAAGACATAAAAAATGATCATAATGTTCAACTTTTATTTCAGGGCTCTGCTCATTCTGATTTTTTAAGTGTATATGGAACTGCTACCATCTCTACAGATAAAGAACTGATAAAAGAATTATGGGAGCCAATAATTAAAACATGGTTTACTGAAGGAGTTGATGACCCCCGCATTACAGTAATAAAAGTTGAAACAAAAGAAGGTTATTATTGGGATAACAAGCACGGAGATGCAATAGCCTTAGTAAAAATGGCTGCGGGTGCAATAATGGGTAAAACTCTTGATGATTCTATAGAAGGGCAGTTAAAAGTCTAAGTACCTGGGCTGGGAAATAGGAAAGGAAGAATGGTAAAAACTCAAAAAGGCAGTATCAAAATAAGCGTTGATAACTGCCTTTTTTTGCAGTGTTATTGCATGAAACTTTTACGATCAACAATAACCTTATTCTAAATAGAGACTGACTCAAATATTTATTAAAAAAAAGAAAGTTTTATAGAATGTTGATTTTTGATTGTTGGATGTATAATTTTCAAGAAACATCCGACCTGGAAAGAAGAATTTTGTAAAATCAATCGCTATTTCGGTAGCATCAACCGTCTTTAGTGAATCACTTTTTGTAGTTCCTATTAAAAAGCCGATGGACATACAATTATGAACTGTTCGATAATATTTATGAACGATCTTACCGTTAGTTAATGCAATTAGTTGTATCATACAATAGCTATGGAAAACACGCATAATAAAGTAACACTAATTGCTGCATCAGAACATGACAGAGAAGTTATTTATAAAATCAGGCATTCTGTATATGCGAATGAGCTTAATCAGCATTCAGCTAATGGCAACAATCAACTAAGGGACGACCTTGATGAAAACAATCATTATGTTGTTGCTAAAACCGGTAATGAGATTGCCGGGTTTATAAGTATCACACCTCCTAATACAAAAAAGTTTTCTATTGACAAATATTTTGAACGTTCATCTGTACCATTTCCTTTCGATGATTTTTTATATGAGATCAGGCTACTTACTGTCGTTAAAGACAACCGCAACAGTTGTTTAGCCCTTGCGTTAATGTATGCCGCTTTTCGATGGGTTCAATCTCATGGTGGTAAACATATTGTTGCTATATGTCGCACCGATCTTATTGATATGTATTGCAAAGCTGGGCTGACTCCATTAGGTATCCGAGCCACCTCTGGTAAAATAACATTTGAACTGTCGGTAACAACGATCGACAGTTTGCAACAAATGTCCCAGAGAAAAATAAAGTTGTTTACTTCTATAAAACACAAGGTTAACTGGCAATTACCTTTCTCATATTTTGCCCCTGCTTCGTGCTATCATGGAGGATCTTTCTTTAAAGCTATCGGAGAAGATCTGCAAACATTACACAAAGCAAAACAAGTAATCAACGCCGATGTTTTAGATGCCTGGTTCTCTCCTTCTCCAAAGATTTTAGAAGTGCTGAAAAATAATTTATCCTGGCTGTTACAAACTTCACCCCCTACACATGCTGATGGTTTAATAGAAATAATAGCAGAAACAAGGGGTGTGAAAAAGCAATGTATTTTACCCGGAGCAGGATCGTCCGACCTAATCTTTCTTTCTTTAAAAAGTCTTTTAAATAAATCCTTTAGTGTTTTAATAATTGATCCTTGTTATGGTGAGTACATGCATGTGTTGGAGCATGTAGTACAATGCAAAGTCAGTACGTTTAACCTACGCAGAGAAGATGGCTTTGTGGTGAATACAAAATCTTTATTAGAGGAAATAGGGAAAGGCTATGACATGGTTGTTTTAATAAATCCAAACAGTCCGACTGGCGTTTATATTGCAAAAGATGAGATGGCAGATCTGCTTTCACAAATACCAATTTCTACCGTTGCCTGGATTGATGAAACCTATATTGAATATGCAGGACAAGGAGAATCTTTAGAGCAGTTTGCAATTAAAACAGAAAATGTAATCGTTTGCAAGTCGATGAGTAAAGTGTATGCATTAAGTGGAATTAGGGCCGCTTATCTGTGCTGCTCACCTCACTTTATCGAAACTTTAAAAAGTCTTACCCCACCATGGGCCATTAGTTTGCCTGCACAAGCTGCAGCTATTGCGGCTCTTAAAGACCTTGAATATTATGAAGAAAAATACAGTGCGACACATGTACTACGCAATCAGTTAAAACAAGGTCTGCTTACCCTAGGTGTGACTACAATGACAGATAGCATTGCTAATTTTATCTTATTTTACCTTCCTCAACATTTTCCGCCTGCTGATGTCTTCCTAAAAAAATGCCAGGAAGAAAACCTTTTTTTAAGAGATGTAAGCACAATGGGAAAAACGCTGGGAAAAAATGCAGTTCGTATTGCAGTAAAGGATGAAGCCACTAATAATAAAATGATTGCTATTATGGAAAGAGTTATCGCAAATAACGGTAATACAGAAACTGGTTTTTTCTCTTCTGATATAAAACTTTCAGCAGCTTCTTAAATAAACTATATTCATTTATCTTTCTACCTAAATTTTACCATATTTACTTTTCTTTTTCAGTTGAACTAAAAACATAAAAAGCTATATGAAAGCATTTGATTTTAACAGGCGCAGGTTTATTAAGAACGCTGCTACTGATGCAGCAGGATTGGTGATTTTATCGGTCTTGCCAAAAGATACTTGGGCTGCCAGACGCTCACATACAAGAGGCGAAAAAGAAGAGCACATAACTTATGAAGGAACTCCACGAATAAAATTTTCGGTTATCGGCATCAATCACGATCATATTTATGGAATGATAGGTGCAGTAACCAGGGGCGGTGGAGAACTGGTTTCCTTTTATGTAAGAGAACCTGATCTTGCAAGTGCTTTTGCTAAAAAATATCCTCAGGCAAAACAAGTTGCCAACGAGAAAGAAATACTTGAAGATAAAGCAATCCAATTAGTGCTGAGTTCTATCATACCAGACGAAAGAGCACCTTTGGGGGTTAGAGTAATGCAGCACGGCAAAGACTATATGGTTGATAAACCGGGCATTACAACACTTGAACAACTGGCTGAAGTTCGCAAGGTGCAAAAAGAAACAAAGCGTATCTATTCAATTATGTATAGCGAGCGCTTAGAAAACCGGGCTACAGTAAAAGCAGGTGAACTGGTAAAGGCAGGCGCCATAGGTAAAGTAATTCAAACCATCGGACTGGGTCCGCACAGAATGAACCCTGCCTCCCGGCCCCCATGGTTCTTTGAACGCAACCGTTACGGAGGCATCATTACAGACATTGGTTCTCATCAATTTGATCAATTCCTGTTTTTTACCGGCTCTAAAAAGGCTGAAATAGTGGCCTCACAGGTGGGAAATGTAAACCATCCTAATTATCCCGGCATTGAAGATTTTGGTGATGTAATGCTTCGTGGGGATGGAGGAACAGGATATATAAGAGTTGACTGGTTTACTCCAGCCGGGCTAAAATCGTGGGGAGACGGCCGACTGACAATTTTAGGAACAGAGGGATTTATTGAGATCCGTAAAAATGTTGACATAGCGGGACCTGAGGGTGGCAACCACCTCTACCTCGTAAACCAGAAAGAGACAAAATATATGGATTGTAATAAAGATCCTCTGCCTTATGGGGAACAGTTGGTCGATGACGTAATTAACCGTACCGAAACAGCAATGAGTCAGGAACACTGTTTTCTTGCTACAGAGCTGGCATTAAAGGCACAAAAGCAGGCGCAGAATATTAAGAAGATTAATGCATAGTTATTACGCATTGTCGTCATAGTAGAAATCAGCCGACTTTGATTAATCAGATATGAAATGAAAAAACTGGTATTATTGCTTGTTGTTGCCTGCATGGCTGGTTCTTTTACAAAGAAAGAAATTACATGGGTAGCCATCGGTGATTCGATTACTTATCTAAATGAACATTTGAACGAAACAGGCAATAGAATCACCAGGGGATACATGACCAGGGTAGTTGAGAAGCTGCCTAACATTCATTACATCAACCAGGGACATAATGGATGGACATCAGGTGGAATTGCAAATGAGATTGACAAGCTGGGTTTAGTAAAGGCAGATGTTTATTCAATCTTCCTGGGAACGAACGATTGGTGGGGCGGAAGGCCACTAGGTACATTCACTGATTATCAAAACAACTCAGGCAACAGTACAATCTATGGCTCTTTTCGAATAATAATAAACAAATTGAAAAACCTGAATAGTGACGCAAATATCATTATGATAACTCCTATGCAGCGAGGTGACTTTGTTTACATTAACAATATGAAGAATAATGCCTGGGGGTCGTACAAAGAAAAAAAGGGACAAACACTCGAAGAAGTTGCTGATGCTATCGTTGCAATCGCACAATATGAGCATTTCAAGTTGGTTGATTTATATTATAAGAACAGTTTAAAGATGGAGAACGCAGTTAAGTTTAAACGACTAAAAGATACTGCCACAGGTGAATATAAAAATTACAGCTACCCTGCTTATGTCAATCTTGCCTTCAATCCTGAAAAAGATCAGTATCCTTATCCCGAAGAAGCTATTAACATGACTTACGATGGTCTTCATCCTTCCGACAAAGGATTTGAAGTTATAGCAAAGATGTTGATTAAGATTATGAAGAAATACTGATAAGAAGATAAAAAGTTACTACCGCTAAAGAAGTCACTTAAGATATTACCAGCTTCCAGTGTATCATTATAAAAAGATACACAGGAAGCGGTTTTTATATTCATCAGGAATGTCCGAGAACCGGATGAGGCTGATAAAGCGCTTCCAGGTTTTTAATCTCCTCATCGGACAACTTTACAGAAAGGGCGCCAACTGCATCTTCGAGATGACCGGGCTTACTTGCTCCAATAATGGGAGCGGTAACAACCGATTTTGATAAAACCCAGGCTAGTGCTATTTGGGCATTTGGTATGCTTTTTTCCTGAGCCATATTATTTACCAGATCTGAAATTTTAAAATCATCTTCTCTTGTATAAATTGATTTACCAAATCCATCCGTCCGTGCACGTTCCGTTTCACCTCCCCCCATTGTTCGTTTACCGGTCAATAATCCTCTTGCTAAAGGTGACCACGGAATGACGGCAATGTTCTGGTCTTTGCAAAGCGGCAGCATCTCACGCTCTTCCTCACGGTATACAAGATTGTATTGTGGCTGCATACTTACAAAACGGGTCCAGCCGTGCAGATCAGCGGTGTATAAAGCTTGTGCAAATTGCCAGGCATACATACTCGATGCGCCTATGTATCTTGCTTTACCCATCTTAACTATATCGTGCAGCGCTTCCAGTGTTTCTTCAATAGGTGTTTCATAATCCCAGCGATGTATCTGGTACAAGTCAACATAATCAGTACTAAGACGGCGAAGGCTGGCATCAATTGAGTCCATAATGTGTTTGCGTGATAAACCTTTATCATTTGGTCCCGGTCCCATTGGTCCATGTACTTTGGTTGCAATAACAACCTGGTCGCGGCTTGCAAAGTCTTTAAGTGCCCGGCCTGTCACCTCTTCGCTCAAGCCAAGTGAATACACATCGGCAGTATCAAAAAAATTAATTCCCAGCTCCAGAGCTTTTTGAATAAAAGGGCGGCTTTGCTCTTCCTTCAATGCCCATGGCCAACGTTCGGTAGGTGTTCCATAAGTCATACAGCCGAGACAAATGCGCGAGACTTTAAGCCCGGTATTCCCAAATCTGATATAATCCATATGAGTTGAAATTTATGCAAGATTATTAATTTATAGAATAAAAACGGGAAAAAACGTTTTGCCAGTAGCGGAAGTAAAAATTTTATTCATAAATAATTGAGGAGCTAAAAGTAGCTGTTTTGATTATATTTTTCGCCCAGGCGTAAAGGAATACTAAAAACTTACAGTCACATACAGGCTGAAACTCATGGCATTGTATTTTCAGAAGTAATAAAAACAAGGTTATGAAGTTAATTTCAGCTATAGCAGGAGGATTTGCGGGAGCAACGGTACTTACCCTGTTGCACGAGACTATAAGAAGAATAGATACAAACGCACCGCGAATGGATCTTTTGGGTATGGAGGCCATTGATAAATCCCTCACAGCTGCAAATGCAAAAGTACCTGAAGAAGACAATCTTTTTAAGATAACAATGGTTGGTGATATCATTAGTAATTCTTTTTATTATAGTCTTGCAGCCATAGGAGATGAAAAAAAAGTGATTGTTCGGGGTGCGCTTTTAGGGTTCGCTGCGGGGTTAGGCGCAGTGTATTTACCAAAACCATTAGGACTAAATGAGAGCCCAAGCAACCGCACCTCAGAAACAAAGCTTTTGACTGTCGGGTTGTACTTAGCGGGCGGGCTTATTGCTTCCGGAATAAGCAAGCTGGTTGAAGACTATCAGCGGTAATTCCACTTTTTAATAAATGGCACTGACTGTTATCTTTGTAGTTCTCTATCGTTGTCTGCCCAAACTATTATTTTGTTATCAACTTACATCGCATTAAACGAACGCATCGTGCTATAATAATGCCTGCCCCAGAATGCAATGTTTGAACTCTACTTATGATTTCGATAATATCTAACAGAGCACATAGGGTCGCTGTATCGGCTTTCTTCTTTTTATTTGGGTTTGTTTTTGCCAGTTGGGCATCCCGTATTCCGGCTATACAACAAAAGCTTGGTTTATCAGAAACCGAATTAGGCTTCGTGCTCTTTTCCTTGCCTGTCGGTTTGCTGGTATCGCTTCCGCTTTCAGGGTGGTTTGTTGCGAAAAAAGGGAGCAAGATGGTGGCTTGTGTTGCCGCTGTTTGTTATTCATCCATTCTTGTAATTATAGGCCTCACATCATCGAAGCTGCAACTGATGGGCGTACTTTTCTTTTTTGGACTAGCCGGCAACATGGGAAATATTTCTTTTAATACGCAGGCGGTTGCTGTAGAAGCCTTATATAAAAGAAACATCATGGCTTCTTTTCATGGTGTATGGAGTCTTGCAGGTTTTACCGGCGCTGCCTTTGGAACCTTTATGACAGGTACTGGCTTTGACCCTGCTTATCACTTTTTAATAGTGCTTTCCATTGCGCTGACCACCTTTGTTGCATCATTCCGTTTCCTGGTTTTGAACGATGTAAAGTCTGCAGAAAACGCCCCGTTATTTGCCTTGCCCTCAAAATCGTTGCTAACACTTGGCCTTATTGCGTTTTGCTCGATGCTTTGTGAAGGTGCTATGTTTGACTGGAGCGGAATTTATTTTAAGAAAGTTGTTATGGCAAAGCAGGCTCTTGTAGGTGCAGGTTATACTGCATTTATGAGTACCATGGCATTAAGTCGTTTTGTTGCCGATTATTTCACCTTTCGGTACGGGTTTAAACGAATAATTCAGGCAAGCGGATTATTAATTATGACCGGCTTGTTGCTGGCCGTATTATTACCAACTTTCTATACCGCAGTGGCAGGATTTTTATTAGTAGGTATTGGCGTATCATCAATAGTACCGCTGGTTTATAGTGCCGCAGGAAAATCTAAAACATTATCTCCGGGAATAGCGCTTGCATCCGTCTCTACTATCAGCTTTTTTGGCTTTCTTTTCGGGCCACCTCTTATTGGTATTTTAGCCGGGGTTTCAAGCCTGCGTCTATCATTTGCAGTAATTGCTTTTATGGGTTTATGTGTTACTGTTTTAGCAAGTATCACAAGAGAAGATTATTAAATTTTTTATAGAGAGGAGTAAATGATTACTACTTTTTAGCCGGACGTTTTATAAACGCTGATTTATCAATTCACAAAAGGTCAGTGCTTAATAACATTTCTCCAAACAACTATCAGCTTAAAAAAATGTTGTTAACGTCTCTTCTTGAATACCGATATAAGCTCAATCAAATTTAACTCAACAAACACCAATATTTCCCCTAATAATAATATCTTTAAAACCACTAAAGAAATGCTTCGAAAATGAAAAATTATTTAAAGGTCTCACTTGTACTATTTGTCTTTGCAAGTACATATTCTGCAAAAGACCTGAAAGCTCAAAAAACACCAGAGGCGCTGGGATGGAAAGTAGGTACACAGGCATATTCGTTCCGGATGTTTACACTAGAAGAAGCACTGAACAAAGCTGACAGTATTGGAATAAAATACATTGAGGGATTTCCCGGACAAAAGATCGGAGCCGGAATAGAAGGCAATCTTGACTTTCACATGCCTGCATCAAAAAGAGACTCGGTCTTACAGTTGCTTAAGAAGAAGGGCATTACCATGCTATCTTATGGAGTAATAACACCACGAACGGAAGCTGACTGGCGACAGTTATTTGAGTTTGTAAAGGGAATGGGCTTGAAGCAATTTGTGTCTGAACCAGAACCGGAGTTTATTCCCCTGGTATCGAAATTGGCCGACGAATACCAGGTTAATGTTGCATTCCATAATCACCCGAGGCCATCACGTTACTGGAGCCCTGATACACTAATAAAATATACTGCTGGCTTTAGCAAAAGACTTGGCTCTTGTGCAGATGTCGGGCATTTTATTCGTTCGGGTCTTGATCCTATCCAAAGCATGAAAAAACTCGAAGGAAGAATTTTTGAACTGCATATGAAGGATTTGAATGAAAAACCCAGTGCTGAATACACTGCATTTCAAATGAGCTTACCAGCTCCGGGCCAACCACGCCAGCCACAAGCACAAGGCGCACAACGTCCACAGGCGCCGGCGGGACCACACGATGTGCCCTGGGGAACAGGAATATCTAACATAAAAGCTGTTTTAGAAGAGCTGAAAAGACAAAACTTTAAAGGACCAATATTTGCCGAGTATGAATATAACTGGTATACTAATGCACCCGAAATAGGAAAGAGCGTTAAGTACGTAAGTGAGGTGGCGAGTAAGATGAAGTAGGGTTTT
>JBBPZJ010000320.1:0-4235 GCA_038199395.1 Chitinophagales bacterium | reverse complement strand
TTGTTCATATTGAAGAGTCACCCACCATTCCTGAAGGGTATTATTATTCGAAGGCAGGCGAAGTGATAGAGACAAACAGTGCTAAGGCTGTTAACTTTCAACTTTCGCATGTCAACTGGAAAAAGATCAGTTATACTTCTCTTGCGGCTACGCATATCCATACACCAAAAAATAACTCAAACCTTTCAGAGGGAGCATATGATCATTTTATTTTTAAGCAGCTTATTAAAGGCAATAAAACCGGAAACTTACTGCATCATATTTTTGAAAATGTTGACTTTACGTCCAGCCAGTATTGGAGCTATACTGTTCAGGATACTTTAAAAAAGTTTGCTCCAAAGCATCGTGAGCAATATGCTCAAATGCTTTATGAACTATTGCAACAAATAACCAGGGCAAAAATTGAAATAGAAGGTCAATGTTTTACATTGACCGAAATACCTGAAGAAAAGCGTTTAAACGAATTAGAATTCAATTTCAATGTTCCGGTATTTAATCCCTCAGATCTTAATACTCTTGAACAAAGCGACAGTAATATCCAGGTTAAATACTACGAGTCATTGGAAGGGATTATGAACGGTAAAATGGACATGTTCTTTGAATACTCCGGCAAGTACTATATTCTTGATTGGAAATCGAACTTTCTTGGTGATTCTCTCGAATACTACAAAAAAGAATTGCTCTCTGAAGCAATGAGTGAGAACAACTATCATTTGCAATATCTACTGTACACAGTTGCGGCAAAAAAATATCTCGAAAGCCGCCTTCCCGATTTCGATTACGAAAAACATTTTGGCGGTGTTATTTATTTATTTGTCAGAGGAGTAAGAAAGGGAGCAGACACGGGCATTTTTACTTGCCGGCCTGCAATAGAAAAAATCAATGCAATGGAAAAGATGCTCAGTTACTAATGCAGGCTTTATAAAATCTTATCCTTAAATGCTTTTGCTACAGCTTCGCTCTTAGAATTTACGTGAAGCTTCTCATATATTTTTTTAATGTGAGAACGAACTGTATCTATTGCTATATACATTTCTGCGGAAATCATTTTATAGCTATAGCCATTAACGAGTAAGGAAAGAACTTCTTTTTCCCGTTCGGAAAGGTTGTATTGCTCGCCCTTCTCACTATGAAAGGAAGAAAACATTTTTAAAACCTGCGTGGCTATGGAAGAAGTCATGGGTGCTCCGCCTGACTGCGCTTCCAGAATATATTCCAACAACTTGGCCGGTGGAGTTTTCTTTAATACATATCCGTTTGCCCCGTTACTTATGGCTTCAAAAACATTTTTGTTATCGTCAAAAACAGTTAGCATCAATATTTTGACTTCAGTGTTTACAAGCCTTATTTGTTTTAGGCCTGCTATTCCATTTGTTACCGGCATGTCAATATCCATTAAAATTACATTGGGATTGTACATTTTAATTTCAGCTAACACATTGTTACAGTTTTTAAAAGATGCCAGAACTTCAAATCCATCGGAGCCATTGATTAGCATGGTAAGTCCTTCTCTCAATTGCGGGTTATCTTCATATACCAGTAATTTTATCATTTTACAAACTTACAGTAAGAGATAATATCGGTTTACCACATAAACATGTGAAACTATCGCCATTAACAAATGGGCGAAAGCTAATAAGTGCCGTTTTATATAAAGGGAAAATCTATTATCCTTCCCTTTACAAATGAATACTTTTTAGCGTTAGCAGCAGAATTATAGAGGTTCGTCGCAATAGATAAAATCAGGCGAATTGCCCTGCTAGCTTTACATCATAAATATAAAAAAACTTTCTAAAAAACTTAAATCAAATAAAATGAAAAAATTACTCTTCTCAGCTTTAATAGCTGTTTCAATTTCAACCGGTTCTTTTGCACAAGATGTTATTGCAAATAATCAAAAAGCAATTGACAATTTCGAATCCTTATTTTCAGGGGCATCTAATGTAGCATGGGTTGCAAAAGAAAAACTAACAATTGCATCTTTTGTGCAGGATCAAAGTAAAGTGGAGGTTTTTTACAATCCTGATGGTGATCTCATTGCAACTACAAAAGAGGTTAAAATGGATGATTTGCCAACATTCGCAAAAAGGATTATCTCCAAAAAATACAGTGATTATACTGTAAAAGAAGTTTTTTTATTTAAAGCGGATGAAGAAACTAATTATTTCATATCTATAGAAAATGAAAAGGAAAGCCTTGTTTTAAAGGTTAATCAAGGCTCAATTTCTGCTTACAGTCAAACTTCTAAGAGTTAACAATACCAGCAGTAATAGCTGGACAAGCAACATTCTGTAAAGTTTAAAAAGAAGGGATGTCTCAATCACGGGGCGCCCCTTTTTGCATATTGTTATTGCCTATTTTTTTGAAGGCGTTGTAAATAGGAAAAGATATAAGGTGAAACCGGGCTAATCAATAAAAACCCGCTGTAGAAACAACGGGACTTTAACGATTGCCTGCCTATAAAAAAATGTTCCTATTAAAATATTTTTCTTTTTTTGCTTTAAATCAGCACTTAACTACTGCCGCGATGCATGCCCGGTATAACAAATTGATTTAGTACTAATCATGCAGGTTTTTTCCGGTGATCTTAGTAATCACATCGCGATAGGTTTCGCCTACAGGTAGTTCATTATCCTTAATAAAAACGCTGTTTTTACGTATCGCTGTAATGCTATCTACACCAACCAAATAAGATTTATGTATTCGTATAAACTTGGCTGGTGGTAATTGTTCTTCCAAAATTCTTAAGGTCATTCTTGCTACTATTGGCTTATTTGTACTTTTAAGATGCACTTTCACATAGTCGCGAAGGCTCTCAATATACACGATATCGTTAAAGAAAACCTTTAAGAGACTGTAATCAACATTCAGAAAAAAGTGATCAGCCGCTACAGTATGCGCAGTATTTTTATTCTTCATTTTTAGCTGGTGTAACTCTGCAGCCTTATTGCAGGCTTTCATAAACCGATCAATAGCGACCGGTTTCACCAGGTAGTCCACTACGTCCAGATCATAGCTATCCAACGCATATTGTTTATAGGCCGTTATCAAAATAACCATGGGTCTCTGTGAAAGGCTTTTGATAAATTGTAATCCTGTTAAACCGGGCATTTGTATATCAATGAAAATGAGGTCTATCTGATTTTCCTGCAAAACCCTCGTTGCTTCAAATGCATCATTACAAGTTGCCACAAGATTTAGATTAGGCACTTTACTTATGTTATCCTGAAGCAGAGCGAGCGCCAGGGGTTCGTCATCGACAGCAATACAGTTGAGCATTAGTGCAAGTTTAGTTTTAATGAAATGGAGAACCAGCCGTCTTTCCGGTTTATCAGCAACTTATGTTGATTACCATATAACAGGTTCAATCTTCTCGTCACATTAGGCAACCCGATACCCGATGTTTTGTCTTTTACCTCTTTTGTTTCGTTGTTGTATTTATTACTCACCTCAAATAAAAGCTGTTTATCTTTTGTTTCAAGATGTATATTAATCTCCGGGTCATCTATCATACCCACTCCGTGTTTAAAGGCGTTCTCAACAAATGGTATCAGCATCATCGGTTCTATAGATAGCCAATCTTCTGTAGCGTTGAGAGATACGTTTAGCTTCACTTTTGACCCAAACCGTTGTTGCTGCAGGTCTATGTAACTATGCAGATACTCCACTTCTGTTGCGAGCAGCACCTTCTCCTCGTCTGTTTCATACAGCATATACTGCATCAAATTCGACAACTTCATAATGGTCGGTTCGAGTTGATCGCTCTTCAGCCTTGCAAGGGCCACCATATTATTTAACACATTAAAGACAAAGTGTGGGCTTATTTGGGAACGCAGAAATGATAATTCTGTTTTTAAATTCTCCTCCTGTTTTTCCTGCCATAGCCTGTCGGCCTCAGATTTATCCCAGATCAGTTTTAAGGTGATGCTTGCAGCTACAGTAAGTAGAAAGGTGGTTAGATTATGGCTGGCAGAAATTTGAAAATTGAACCGCCTCGATGCAATCAATTCAGTAAAAAGCAACCCGTGAAAAAACATGATAAGGCAATAAACTGCTATTAAGATTATCGTGTATAAAAAGTACTTTTTCTTATAAATGAAGCGTTCAGTAAGATAAAATGCGTTTAAATAAAATACGCCGACCCAAAAGATGTTGGTGATTCCGTCAAGATATAAGAAGCCCTGCGTATCGGGTCGCCTGATTTTTTGCTGTTCGTAAGGCGATTTTAAAAGGTA
>JBBPZJ010000319.1:0-9748 GCA_038199395.1 Chitinophagales bacterium | reverse complement strand
TCAACTGTCATCGCCTCCATGACCAATCGCCAATTATTTCTTAGCCATGTCGCACAAACTTCCCCTGCACCAATAGGACTTGAAATCGTAAAAGCCCACGGCATAAAAATGTGGGACGTAAATGGCAAAGAATACATTGATTTAATCTCCGGTTTTAGCGTTTGTAATATTGGCCACAGTAATGCCGAAGTTATAAAAGCAGTTAAAGCACAGGTAGACCAATACATGCACCTGATAGTGTATGGAGACTTTATAGAAACGCCACAAGTGGCTTATGCAAAGCTTTTAACCGACAACCTTCCCTCCACTCTAAATTCCGTTTACTTTACCAACAGCGGGGCAGAGGCCACAGAAGGTGCAATGAAGCTGGCGAAACGGGTTTCAGGAAGGTCGAAAATAATTGCTTGTAATAAAGCTTATCATGGAAGCACGCAGGGTGCTTTAAGTGTGTTGGGAGATGAGTATTGGCGCAATGCCTTCAGACCATTATTGCCCGACATCTATCATCTGAATTACAATAGCAGTGAGTTGATTGATGCTATCGACCACACCACCGCCTGTGTTATAGTAGAAACTGTACAAGCTGAGAGCGGTATAAATCTTCCCGAAGTTAAATGGATACAAGCTTTACGTGAAAAATGTGATGAACAGGACGTTTTATTAATTTTTGATGAAATACAGGCAGGGTTTGGAAGAACAGGAACCCTGTGGGCTTTTGAACAATACAGTGTTGTTCCCGATGTATTGTTGTTAGGAAAAGCACTCGGTGGAGGGATGCCGCTTGGTGCCTTTATTGCTAATATAGAGACCATGAATACTCTTACCAATAATCCCGTTCTTGGTCATATAACAACATTTGGTGGCCACCCTGTCAGTTGCGCTGCGGGAATGGCCGCTATGCAAGTGTTACTTGAAAACTGTTGGATGATGGAAGTAAGGAATAAAGAACAATTGTTCTTAAACTATTTGAAGCACGAAGGAACTTATACTGTTCGTTCCGCGGGTCTTTGGCTGGCAATAGAGTTTGAAAGCTTTGAAATATGCAAGAATGTCTTAGACAGATGCCTTGAAAAAGGGGTTGTAAGCGACTGGTTTTTATTTGCGCCAAATTGTATGAGAATCGCTCCTCCTTTAATAATAACAGATGCAGAAATTAGCAGTATCTGTTCCATCATTCTTAGCAGTATTCAAGAAACATTTGCGTAAATAACTTAACGAAGAAGTGGTGTTTAAATATTAACGAACTTTCTAAAATCTTATGTCGGGTATGCCTTCGAAAGAGGCGTTCTAATGCTATAACTGCATTAAAAAAAAACAAGTTGATGAATTGCATTTATTGAAGTAGATTTTGAGCAAATCTAACTTGTATGCTTAATTTTTTGAAAGGCTTTGTATATGCTTTTAATGGTTTAATTGTCTTTTTCAGGCATGAAAGAAATGGAAGGATACAATTGGTGATTGCATGCATAGCATTATTGCTGAGTTGGTGGCTAAAAATCGCTGTTGCCGAGTGGATGGTTGTGCTAGGTTGTATTGCAACTGTTCTGTCTTTTGAAATGATAAACAGTTCTATCGAAAAGTTGTGCAATCTCGTTCACCCTAAATTTCATCCCGCCGTTAAAACGATAAAAGATATGTCTGCGGGTGCAGTTTTATTTGTTGCTGTATCAAGTGCAATCATTGGAGCAATAATATTTGTTCCCAAGCTTTTCCTTTTTTTATAAGTAATGCTTCAGCGGTTTTTATAGTGCAGATTTTATTCAGAGAAGTTAAATATAAATTTTAATGCATGGGTGAATGTGAATGAATAAGAAAATAACCGGTACCCGGTGTTAGACCTAAAAAACGTATCACATATTTTCTCTAAAAACACTGCTTTTCATCCTTACAATCACTCTTTTATGTGGTTGTAGCCGCTTGGCGCTTAATGTATGTTTGCACTAACAAAACAACTGATATGAAACTTAATATTGCCTTTACCTATCACTATATCATATTTCTCAGCTTAGCTCTTTTTCTTGTACCGGGAACCTTAATCATTCCTGGTAAAAAACTAAAGAAATAAAAATCGAAAAAAATGAGCAACAAAGTGTTGCAAATGAAAACACAGAAGAACTATTGCATGGCGACATTTTGTTTCGCTACTAATAATGTTGTGATAAATTTTTCCTTCCATGCGGCTTAACGTTTGCTAAGCCGTTTTCTTTTAATTAATCCTTTATTGTTACAAGAATTTGTTTTAGGATGTGAAAGCGATAATAGAAGATCCGAATATCTTTGAGCATTAAAAATGCTATTGCATTTGCAAACGGACGTATTGTAGCGTTAAAATAAAAAACATTCTACTCAACTATATATGTTGCCTTTTGACAATTGATTTTATTTGATTTCAAGTTCTAAAAAAAGTCAAAATTCAAAAAAAACGTTTGAAAGTTTAAATTGATAAATTAAATAGAACTTACAAACTGATTTATCATTACAAAAAATGATTCAAATTATGACTTCAACATTTCTATCAAAAATGTGCGAAAAGTCTTTGCTAAAAAGCAAATACTTTTGGCATAACTTATAAAATTTATAAATCATGGATGATCTACATATTTGTTGCCCGAAGTGTAAATGGGAGCCGGACGGACAGCCTTACTGGCAATGCAGTTGCGGATGTATGTGGGACACGTTCAGTACAGGTGCAAGATGCCCTGAATGTGGTAGAGTTTGGCAGGAAACTCAGTGTATCGAATCTGCGGGTGGATGCAATACACTGAGTCCTCACCTTGACTGGTATGAAGGATTGGATGATATTGTTCAAAAATTGAAGGAAGAAATAAAGGAGCGCTGGCGGGTAGAGGAATATGCTTAGACGGATTGTTGTACAGGTTATATTATTTAGAGCAGCTTATTTCTTTAAATTAGTGAAATATGCGGTAAATGTTTCGAAAAAATTTAAAAATTGCCCTTATTTATTTTAAATCCTATAAAACTAGAACCGGAATTACGGTACTGTCAAAAGGATGTGAAGGAATGATCTTTAATGCCCTGCATAGTAATCGTAACCTCTCTCAGCCCAGTAGTCCGCAGGCTTCTCATTGCTAAAAAACATAGTGCCTATTCTTTTTAAATGTTTTATTCCGTATTTAAACAGGAATTATGAGACGCAATGGAAAGCCTTGATTAACAGGCAAAGGCCGACCATTCACTTCATAACAAAGCATCGTCTGCGGCTGTAAAGCACTTGACATATCGATACCAACATAATAACCATTATCTGGAGTCTTCAAACCTACATACTTCATTTTAGCCTGCCCACCAAGTGATAATGTTGCATAAAAGTTGTCAACGGAACTCCTGCCCAGTGCGTTACCTGGTCCCATCCTTCAATACATTTAAAGTCGAAGACAATGTCTTTTTTTGGTAGTTGCTTAATATCATTTGATGTAAGTTGCAGGGTATCTCCTGCTGCTCGAATAACCTTTAGTCGCCAGGTTTCTTCATTTACACTATCGTGTAGTCCGTCCATACCATTTACCCGCACCCGTTTAACTGCCTGGCTTACCGGGTATTCTTTTACAAGACGATTTTTGCCAAAAAAAGCAGAAAAAACTTTTTCATTAAAATTAAGCGTCTTTCTCAAAGGTTTTAAGGCTCCTGCTTCCTGCGGCTGCCTTTTTATCAATTTAAAAGTTGCCCATGTACCTACTAGCAGGAAAATAAACAACGCAAAAGAAGGATAGTCTTTCTTAAGAAAGTTTTATCTGCAACAGATTGTTCGGGCAGTAAAGGCGGCATACTCATTTAATGTTTTTTGAGGGATGTTTTACTATCTCAAAATCCCGTAATCATTGCCTGAAAGTTGTTCCAGCCCGTTTATGACTTGTGCAATATGAATAAGGAAGAAAAGAACATAGCCAATGGTTAGAATAAAATGTTCCGCCCGGGCTGCACTATATCCTCCGCACAACCATGTAAAAGCACTAAACTGAACGGGTTTATAAATTGCAAGTCCGGTAACCAAAGAGCCAATGCCCATAACCATAATCGCAGTGTAGGCAACACGCTGAGCAGCATTATATTTTACCTATGCGGGCCCATTCCGAAAAATGTCTTTTTACCCGGTAATAATGAAAGTTAAAGGGCAAATTAAATCTCCTTAAAGAACTTTAATTTGTTTAAAAATTATTTAAGGAAATATTACACTTTGTTTTTCGTTTTTCCCCTTAGTTTTATTGCATTATTCAAACTATATAAGTGAATATATTCCTGGTTTTCTTTCTGTTGCTTGCCTGTGTATGTTGCGCCCCCTCAAAGGGAAGAGCTGGAGATACGTTGTTTTACAACAATAAATACTCTGTAGCTTGTCACAATTGTTACGAAAAAAAATATTCTTCAAGCCTCGAAGAGGCTATGGCTTATACATCGACCCTAGAGTTGGACATATGGGATTCGAAATATTTTATCGGAAAGAAAAAATGTAATGGTACCGACTGGTTTGTTAAACACAGTCTTTTTCAGAAAGGCAATAAGAATTGCGCAGGGGGCTCGCTTCGTTTGTGCTTAACGGAAATTGAACAGTGGACTAGAAAAAACCCCGAACATGACGTGCTTACAATATATATTGACAAAAAGGAAGATTGGGGAAGTAAGAAATCGGCAAGAAAGCCCGAAGATCTTGATAATCTTATCTCTTCCATTTTTCCTGCAAGTAGTATTTACTCTCCCCAGGAAGTATTGCATGAAAATGATAACTTAAGAAATTCGGTGCAAGGCTGCAATTGGCCTTCTACAAAAGAGCTAAAGGGGAAAGTCATTTTTGTAATTACGGATGCAACATTACTTACGAAAAAAAACAAATTGCTTAACAAATATCTCAACAATCAGCAGAATAATTCATTGTGCTTCGTGGCTCCGTTAATTAAAAAAAATATTGAAATTGTACAACCAAGAGGTATGTCGCCAAAGAATACAAGTAATGTTATCTTTTATAATCTGCGATATAAAAATGCAGGTTTGTCTTCTGCAATAAGTTCAAAAAATTTCATTAACAGGGTTTATAATTCACCTGAAACATTAGCGACAGTTAATGCCCTTGCTGACCGGAAAGTAAATTTTATTGCTCTTCACAATTATAAGTTAGCGAACAATTATGAACAAAAGGATGAGAAGTAATAAGGCGGCAGGAACTAATCTCTTACAAACTTTTCTACAACCTTTACCTGAAACCATCTATTCGGCACTACCATCTTATTAAATATAAAGATGCCGACAACAGCACAGAAAATGCCTGCCAATACATCCAGCACGTAATGATGACTGCTATATACAGCAGCGAACCAGATACCGATAGTTACGACAGCAAAAAAGATGTTTACGAGGCCGAGCCGATTTTTGATGGCGTAATACAAAATAATCAGGTTATAAGCAGAATGCAGTGAAGGCATAGCCGCAAACACATTGGAACTTTTAGCATACAAAGCATGAAAAATACCTGCATGAAAAAAATTGTCAAATCGTTGTAGACCTGCTGTATTACCAGGAGTATGAGGTTGAAACTGAACGCCATAATATTGAATGTACCATGGCGGTGCAGCGGGGTACAAATAATAACCGGCAAAACCTATGAAGTTCACCAACAGAAATGTCAAAGCGAAATACATGAACTGCTTACGTCGGTTAGAGAAAAACAGGTAACCGGCAAATACAAGAGGAACAGGCACCCAGCACAAATAAAAAATGCCGCTAATAATATCAAGGGCAGTAGAGCTGTTTTGTCTCCAGTATTCATTTGGCGTAAGCACGTGTCCATTTATGCGAATGCCAAAAAGGCTCTTTTCAGCATTATAAAGGCTGCCGATATGTACACCATTGTACAAGTAATTTGGAAAAGCCTTCATGTAATCGAAGGTTATCCAAAAAATAAGGAAAATCGAAAATCCCGTAATGAACTTGCGGGTAGTAAACGAAAAATAATAAAGTAGATTAAAGATTAAAACCAGCACTAATTGCTCTGGTTTATAGCCTATTAGTGCTTTTGAAAGCAGCAGATACGATAAAGATATTATTGATGTGAGAAGTATATCTTTCTTAGCAAATAACCCTGAATATGATGTTTCCAACTTAGCAGGTTGATACGTTATTTCTTCTTTGGAAAATCTGAGTCTAATATTTTATCCCACAACACCGAACTTACGCCATATCCTTTTGATGGATTGTCGTAGTGATGAAGCATGTGGTGTTGCTTGATTTTTTTCCAAAAAGAACTCTTGAAATTAGCATGGTGAATAGCGTAATGAGTCATATCATAAAATAAATAACCAACCAAAAATCCGGGGAAAAAGGCATAGAGACTTGTTTTACTGAGCAACATTGAAAACAGAAGGTAAAAAAGTGCAGCTAAGGGAACGCTTACAGAAGGAACCATGACCAGCCTTTTTGAATCTTTGGGATAATCGTGGTGAACACCATGAAAGATAAAATGAAGTCTTAAGCCCCATTCAGATTTGGGCATAAAGTGAAACAAGTAGCGGTGTAACACATACTCTGTAGCCGTCCAAACGAAAATGCCAAGAACAAAAAAGAATGTAAATGAAGCAGCAGAAATATTGTTTGAAATTGCTCTGTAAGTAAAATAAGCGATCACAGGTACAAAAATAAATAAGGGAACTGAAAAATGAATTTTAGAAAGACCCTCTAAAAAATCATTTTTAAACATTCTCATAGATTCTCTTGAATTAGATACGTAATTCTTCTTCATATACAACGATTGATAATATTAAACTTTCCTTCTTTCAATTACTTCTTTGCCACTTGCAGGATCTATTCCCTTTATTTCAAC
Source organism: Chitinophagales bacterium (assembly GCA_038199395.1). Lineage (GTDB taxonomy): Bacteria > Bacteroidota > Bacteroidia > Chitinophagales > Chitinophagaceae > Segetibacter. The sequence goes on along the minus strand of JBBPZJ010000319.1, from coordinate 2,919 downwards.
GTATTCTACATTTGGCAACCAAAAAGAACCTCCGTTTATCTTTACAAAGATACGATTGACGATTGCTTGTTTTTGATTAATTGTTCCATAAACATTGAACTTATTGTTGGGCCCCTTCATAAGTATCATGGGGTATTTCTTATACGAAACGAAATTGAGTTCATATTTATCTTTTGAAATAAAAGTGCTTTTTATACCGTAGGCAAATTTTTTTTGCACGAAATTTAGCTCTTCTTTCTGCCCTTTATCTTCGTATCTTAACCAATATACATGCACCGGCTCATCGACATCAACAGTGTTATTTTTGTAATTCAATTCGCAAATGATCGTGTTGCTATTGGCTGTTCTTTGCAAATAAAATAGCTGGTTAGGAATTTCAACCGGAACGGGAAAATTATCCTGCGCAACCAGGTTGTACGATGTAAAAAAATTAATAATTATTAAAATAGTACAAGTTTTTCTATAAATTATCCACGCCATTTTTATTTTTTTCTTTTAATTCCAGTGCCTTTTTAGCTGCGTATAATCTTTTAAATGCCGTTATATTAGTAAGTACCGCCATAACTGTCACAGGTATTGTAAACACCGACATTGTTTCAAAAATATGAAATGGTATTCCCGGAACATACAATTTGTAGTTGCCACCAATAAAATTTGCTGTTATGCCACATGCAATACCTGAAACCCCTACCAAAACAACTCTCTCAGGCCGTTGCATTAACCCTCCTTTATTTTGAATGCCCAAACCTTCGCTTCGTGCACGGGTATAACTGACCATCATTGAGCCGATTAGCGCTATAAAAGCAGTCAGGGAACTTATGAAATAATGATGTGCAACAAGGTAATAACAAATACCAAGAAACATTAAAAATTCACTATATCTGTCTAAAACAGAATCGAACAAAGCTCCAAAGGTTGAGCTCATATTTCCTAACCGTGCTACCTGGCCGTCGAGCATATCAAATAAACCGGCAAAAAGGATAAGAGCACCCGCCCATCCCACATATCTCAGGTCTGCCCGACCACCTTCTTCGGCTCCCGCTATAAAAATAACTGCCACTCCAATGTTCAATAACAACCCAATAGTTGTGACCGCATTTGGCGTAAGTCCCAGTTTTATTAATCTCCGCACCAAAGGATCAATTATTGTGTAAATTGTCTTTTGAAGTTTATCTCTTAATTGTTGATCAGCCATAGTTCTAAAAATCGAATTTAACCCGTGTTCTAATTCCCCACTCTGTTACGTAGGGATGATCGAGGTACGTTAGTCTTTTAACAAAATCCAATCTTACAAACTTAAAAATATTCGAGACGCCAGCACTAAGTTCAATATATGGCGTTCCGTTTAAAGTATATGTTGTTGGCAAACCACTTATTTTATCTATAGGAAATTTAATAGTTGATGAATTAATGTCTGGATTATTTTCATTTCTTACACCACCGGACAAAATTTTTGCCGACATAACTTCGCGCAAGTTCAATTTTTTCAGCAAAGGTACTTTATTGAAAAAGAAACCATTAAAATGTTGATCGATGTTAATAGCAGCATAATGATCGCTCACAAATTCCAAAAAGTTCATGAGATTATAAGACTCTAATTGATACGAGTAAGTCTGATTTGCCCTATGAACGGTCATTAGCGGGTAAGGCACTTTTCCTAAGATATATCCGCCTTCGGCCAGTATATCAGCATATCCCAGTTGTGACAACATCATCCTTTTGTTGATGGTTAGGTTGAAGTTTTGATAGTTATACTCACTATTTAAAATTCCTTTTACACCTGAGATAATTCTAAACTTAAAATTAGGATACTTGTTAAGGATAGGTGTACGAAATCTTTTTCCCTGGTAAAATTGACGATGAGGCGACCAATTTAATTCCAATGATAACTCGGTAGTGGTTAGGTCAGGTACGTTTATTAAGCCTGCTCCATCTGGTTTCAGATATGAGATAACGCCGGCTGGTTGTTGTTTCCAGTTTTTGAAGCCAAGAGTGTAAGAAAAATTTTTTCCGAACTCTCTTACATACTCCGTCTTAAAAATGTCATTATACAGCCAGCGATCATTTTTGCCACGTTTAAAAGACAATAAAAAGTTGTCTTCGACAACAAACTGTAATTCCTGTCCGGGAATTTTTGTATCGTGCTGATAGCTGAATTTAAGATAATTTAGAGGGTATGCGTAAATAGTTGAATGGTTAAACGAGTACGCCGCTGCTGCATAATATTTTAGCTTTTCATCTTTAAAACCATAGGCAAAATAATTTTCTAAATAAATATTAGGATTGAATTTAGGCGTTGTTCTTCCTCCTACCCTTACCCTAAAACCCTCTACCGGATTAAAGCTGTAAAAAGAATTGATAGGTCCTATTTCAAAAACATTTAAATTTTTGTATCCGGCAAAAAGCAAAGTAGCAATATCCATAAAAGTCTTGAAAGATCTTAAATGGGTTAAACTATCAATGTTATGGTAAACTTTACCTTCTGCATTAGATAATTGTGGTGATCGATGCTCTAACCAATATGCTTCAGAAGCGTTGCTTTTTGCATCTGGCTGCACTATAGCATCCCCTCTATATAAACTGTCTGGCTGGGGTTTATCAATCTCGAAATTTTTAAAAGACACCGTTCTTTCTGCTACAATACCAGTTTTTGCACGCTCGCTTAGCGCAAACTCAACTATAGTACTACTCATAATAAGGTGATATGGTCCGCCCGGTCCCTTTTCAAAATTTTGGTTCACATGCAGCTCGCGAACGAAATTTAAATTCGCATTTTTGCTAATGCTCATAATCAGTTTTTGAACTGAAAAATTTCCGTCCAGCGTTACAAAAATGGTTCCCTTAAAAAGCAGATCGTTGAGATTCCGGGGAGAAAAATTTAACCTTACAAGCTTGATTCCATCTATTTCTGTTGTATCT
>JBBPZJ010000318.1:0-3772 GCA_038199395.1 Chitinophagales bacterium | reverse complement strand
TCGCTGTGCTCAGAAGTTTTGCGCTTAATATTTTCAGAGCAAATAATATAGAAAATATTAGTCAGGAGCTATACTGCAACTCCCTTAACTGGCAGAGAATTTATAGTTATCCACAAGCAGTGTAGCATTGAACAGCCCTGAATATTTTGCTCCTACGGAGCTTATCACAAAAATTGTTTTCTTTTTCTACTAATATGATGCTCCTGACGGAGCTGATTCTGAAGTGAATGACATTGAAAGATGAGTAGCCAAAGGAAATGAAAAGTATTGAACCCGTCGTTTCAAGGAATCAAGCAATCTGCTGTATTTGTTGTAGAAGTCTTACTATTTATAAAGCAGATTGCTTCGTCGTTCCTCCTCGAAATGACGAATAAAAAACGAAAAGTACAAGGGTGCGACGCAACGATGTTTTATAAGAATTACAAAAGATGGGTTCATGAAAAATTATACGAAAAAAATTACAGTGTCAATTATAAATTTTCTTCTTACGATTGTATTCTCTTACTCCCTTTAGGGTTGGGGTTTCCATATGAAATTTTAGAATGAATGTTACTGCCATAACTGTTCATAACCAAAAATTTCATAAATATGAATGACTTCATTACCGAAAACCTTACATGGTTTCCTGCCTGTAACACTTATGATGTACCTGAAAACGGAGGTGTTTGTGTAAAGTATAAACACAAACAAATTGCCCTCTTCAATTTTACCCGCCGTGGCGAATGGTACGCTTCTCAAAATCTCTGTCCCCATCGCATGCAAATGGCTTTGAGCCGTGGCATGATCGGATCTATGGAAGGAGAGCCAAAAGTTGCCTGTCCTTTTCACAAAAAAAACTTCTCCTTAATTGATGGACACTGCATCAGTGGCGACGATTACAACATTAAAACTTACCCGGTAAAGATTGAAGACAATTTAGTGTACATAGGTGTTTCTGAAGAAGACGACACTATTGAAACTATATGCGTATAAAAGAAGCCCGGACAGGCTGCCTCCTGCCGGACTTAAGTCTTAAATAAAAACACTCACTTAAAACCCAAACAAAATTACATGAAAAAATCTGCTATCATTCCGGTTGCTGCTGTGCTTATCTGTACAGCAGCAGGTGTTCGAACGGAAGCGCAGCTTTCGCTGTCGGCACAATTAAGAACACGAACAGAATTAAGAGATGGGCAGGGAGCACCATTACCAAAAGGAGCTACTCCTGCATTCTTTACATCTCAACGTACCCGGTTACATGTTGGGTACAATATGTACCGGTTAAAATTCGGACTTGCACTACAAGATGTAAGAGTGTGGGGGCAAGATGTATCTACCATCAACAGAACAACTTCTCCTGATAACAATGCATTAATGCTTCATGAAGCCTGGGCAGAATTGTTGTTAACGGACACGACCCTAAAAAATGAAGCCTTAAGCCTGAAGATTGGAAGACAGGAACTGGTATACGATGACCAACGGCTAATAGGAAACCTGGATTGGTTGCAACAAGGTCGCCGGCATGATGCAGCAGTTTTAAAATATGAAACTAAAGCATGGATGGTACACCTGGCAGCAGCATTCAATCAAAATAAAGAAAATGCATCGGGAACGATTTATAACAGTACTCCGGCAGGTAATTACACCAGCAGCACCAATGGTGGTAGCATGTATAAGAGCATGCAGTTTTTGTATGCGGGCAGAAAGCTAAAAAGCGGTAGTGCTTCCTTCTTATTCTTTACTGACCAGTTTAGTAAATACAGGATGGACAGCGCCAATGGTGGCACCGTAAAAACTTTCGAACAGGGAAGCTGGGGCAGGGCAACTACCGGCTTTTATGTTACGAACCAGTTTAATAAAACCGGTGTTACAGCCTCTGCTTATTACCAGTTTGGTAAGACTGCAACCAGTCAAAACTTAAGCGCTGCATTATTAAGTGCATCTGCTCAATATGCTTTCAATAAAAAGCTCGTTGCCGGTGGCGGTATCGATTATACGTCAGGCGGTTCTAACGCAAATACCAGCAACACCTTTGATCCTTTATACGGAACGCCTCATAAGTTTTGGGGTTTGATGGATTACTTCTACGCAGCAAGTGCATTTGGCAAAGGAGGATTGACGGATTATTATGTAAAAGCAAAGTACAAAGCATCAGACAAATTTTTACTCTCAACCGACGTTCACCAGTTTAACAGCGGATCAAGTATTGGAACAGGTGATAACAAAAGAAACTTTGGGCAGGAAATAGATATTGTAGGAACATATACACTTACAAAACAAATAGCGATTGAGGGAGGATATGCGCATTTTTTTGCTACATCACTTCTTACATCTCCCGCTGTTAAAAACGTAGCCAATGCAAAATCAAATGCAAACTGGGCTTACGTAATGATCAACATAAAACCAGATTTACTTTTTAAATAATTAACGGGTTGCCTGCCATCATCAATAAAATTCATCACCCCGTAACAAATTATATTATGTCTACATCCACATCACAACAACCACTAACAAAACTGAATGTATTTAGCCTTAAAGGCGTACAAATGAAAAGCTTTCACACCACGTGGCTCATGTTCTTTGTGTGTTTCTTCGGCTGGTTTGGCCTTGCTCCGTTAATGCCAACGATCAGGGAAAATTTGCATCTTACAAAAGCACAGGTAGGTAATCTCATTATCGTATCCGTTTCATCTACCATCGTTGCACGTCTTATCATTGGAAAGTTGTGCGATAGTTGGGGTCCACGTAAAACTGCTGTGCGTCTCTTGCTATTGGGTTCACTGCCTGTATTCCTGGTAGGTTTGTCTAAAGATTATACCACCTTTCTATTGTTTCGTGCTGCCATCGGAATCATTGGTGCTTCATTCGTTATCACGCAGTTTCATACATCTGTCATGTTTGCTTCAAACATTAAAGGAACAGCCAACGCAGTTGCAGGGGGATGGGGAAATCTTGGAGGCGGTGTTACCAACATTGTTATGCCACTCATTTTTGCAATTATTGTAGGAATGGGTTTTACCAAAGGTGACGCATGGAGATATGCGATGATTGTGCCGGGCGTAATGATGCTGATTGTTGCCGTCCTCTACCAGAAGTACACAAAAGATACTCCACAAGGCAACTTTGATGAAATTGGCAGAACTAAAAAGGCAAGTACAAAAACCGATTGGTCGGTCTTAAAAGACTGGAGAATTTGGGCCCTGACTTTTGCTTATGCCATGTGCTTCGGCATGGAGATTACATTCGATAATGTTGCTTCTCTCCACTTTGTTGACACCTTTAAATTGTCTCAATCGAATGCCGGTTTTTGGGCTGGTGTTTTTGGTATGATGAATCTTTTTGCCCGTGCTCTTGGTGGCATTGTGTCCGATAAAACAGGTAAGAGATTTGGTATGCGTGGAAAAGGTCTATTGTTAGCTACTGTATTGCTACTCGAAGGTTTAGGTCTTATCTTATTTGCGCAGGCCGGCACATTGGTATTCGCAATTGTAAGCATGTTAACCTTCGCTCTTTTTCTTAAAATGGCTAACGGAGCTACTTATGGAATAGTTCCTTTCATTGATGAAAAAAATGTAGGTCTTATCAGTGGAGTTGTTGGTGCGGGCGGAAACCTTGGTGGGATGATGTTCGGCTTCCTTTTTAAATCTACTGCCATTTCATATGCGCTAGCTTTTACTTATATCGGTTACATCGTAATTGCCGTTTCTGCAGTTGTGTTTGTTACAAAATTTACTGCAAAGAAAGAAGCTGTGGCCGAAGAGATTTTACTGGAAAGAGACGTTGCAGTAGCTGT
>JBBPZJ010000317.1:0-10846 GCA_038199395.1 Chitinophagales bacterium | reverse complement strand
CTCTTACCAAAAAGCCTCGGCATTTCCATTCCGTTATATGCAAGTGTCAACCAAACCATTACTACTCCTGAATATGACCCCTATGACCTTGACATTAAGTTAAGAGATAAACTCAGCGGACTCGCCGGAAGAGACAGAACTACCACCAGAAATGCGGCAATTGACAAGACTACCATTAAGACTGTCAACTTTACCAATATGAGGGTAATGCCTTCTGCTAAAACCAGAATTTGGAGCATTAGTAATTTTGACTTCAGTTATTCATTTATTAAATACGAACAAACAAATCCTCTTATTCTTAAAAATGACGTTGTGAAACACAGGGGTGGCATGGGATATACATTCAACAAGCAGCCCCGGTATTTGGAGCCATTTAAAAAGTTTATTAAATCCCGGTCTCCATGGTATGCTTTAGTCCGTGATTTCAATTTTAACCCACAACCTTCTTTGTTAAGTTTTAGAGCAGACGTAAACAGGCAATTCGGAATGTTTGTGCCCCGAATTGTAAATAGCTTTGATAATAAGGTTGAAAGGGTAGATACCACATTTGATAAGTTTTTCACTTTTGACAGGTATTATAATCTACGCTGGGATTTAACACGCTCTTTAAATGTTGATTTTTCTGCTGTTAATAATGCCCGAATCGATGAACCGATGGGCTCAATTGATACAAAAGCAAAAAAAGATACTATTCTTAGAAACTTTCTTAAAGCTGGAAGAAATACATTGTACCAGCAAAGGGCAATAGCCAGCTATACACTTCCTCTCGCCAAATTGCCCGTGACTGATTGGATAAATGCGAGATACAGTTATACAACAACTTACAATTGGATTGGTGCAAGCCGTCTTGCCATCAGTCTTGGCAACACAATAGAAAACAGCCAGGAAAACAATATAAATGGGGAGTTCGATTTTACCAGGCTCTACTCTAAAAGCCGGTGGTTACGGGCGTTAGACCAGGCACCGGCTCCGAAACAGGCTAATGGACGGGATTCCACTGAGTCCTCACGAAATAAAAAAGCTCCTCAAGGCGTGAGCCCAAATCCTTCTAGTCCTGGTGCGGCTGTATCTACTTTACCTGAACGAGAGGAGGTAATTAAGGGATTATCGGGCAAGGAAAAAAGAGTTGCATTAAGGAAATGGAGAAAACAGCGACGTGACGAACGAAAAGCAGCTCGTTTGCTAAAAGCAAGTCAGCCTGTAGAGATGCCGGGAATTGCAAGGGCAGGCGGGCAGTTATTAACGCTGGTAAAACGTGCATCCATCAATTATGGTGAAAGTTACCGTAGCCGAATTCCCGGTTATACTGACAATATAGGAACTGGTCCGCATTGGCCGACAATGGCTCCCGGCCTGGACTTTGTTTTTGGTAAACAACCAGACTCTAATTGGTTAAATCAAAAAGCGGCCAAAGGACTAATAACCAGAGATACAACATTAAACTTTATGTTTCGTCAAAGTTTAGATCAAAAGCTCAGTTTCACCTCGCAATTAGAACCAATAAAGGAGTTTACCATTGATCTTAACCTCGATAAAACATATACTAAAGATTACTCTGAATTATTCAAAACAGTTAGTCAAAACGGAAACTTCCAACATTTAAGTCCGCTTGCTACCGGTGGCTTCAATGTCTCATACATAGCTTTCAAGACGCTTTTTACTAAAAATAAGCCGACCGAGATCTCAGAGACTTTTAAAAAATTTGAAGCATACCGTATTATCCTATCTGAACGTTTAGCACTTGCGAACCCTTACCAAAAAGGATTAGGAGTTAGCTCTGATGGTTTCTATAAGGGATATAACAGGTATGCACAGGATGTATTAATACCTGCTTTCATTGCTGCTTATTCAGGACAGGATCCTAAAGCAGTTGGTTTAATTAAACAAACGAATCCTAATATTAAGTCTAATCCTTTTAGCAGCATTAAGCCGAAACCAAACTGGAGAGTTAGTTACACTGGTCTTACCCGTATCCCTGCGCTGGCTAAAACTTTCAGTACTATCAGTATTACACACGCTTATAATGGAAGCCTGGGTATGAACAGTTTTAATAGCGCTCTAAATTTTATGGATCCAAGAGGATACTTAGCTCCTGGATTTTTAGATACCGTTTCAGGTAATTTTGTACCATTTTTCCTTGTTCCAAATATCACTATACAAGAGTCTTTCAGTCCCTTGGTTGGTATCGATGTCACTACTGTTAGCCAGCTTACGGCGAGTTTACAGTATAAGAAAAGCAGGCAATTAAGCTTGAGTCTTGTCGATTATCAGCTGAGCGAGGTTAACAGTACAGAGATTACAGTGGGAGGAAGTTTTAGAAGACGAGGTTTTAACCTGCCTTTCAAGATACCCGGTACAAAAGGCAAAAAGCTGCAAAACGATGTGAATTTCAGGCTCGATTTAAGTCTGCGTGACGATGCAACAAGTAATAGCCGGTTAGATCAGGACAATGCCTTTAGCACAGGAGGTCAAAAGGTTGTCACAATACAACCGTCTATTGATTATGTATTAAATAATAGAGTTAACATAAAACTGTATTTTGATCAAAGAAAAGTGGTTCCTTACATATCTACTTCAGCTCCTGTTACCAACACAAGGGCCGGAGTTCAAATAAGGATTTCGCTTGCTCAATAATCGACAATACTGAAATTTAAACTAGATGTCGCGGGTAAAACCGGGACATTTAATTTTTAGCCCAATCGAAAAACGCCACGCTAATGTACTGTGGAGTTCAAATGTTGTTCTCAAGTCATTAATTTCTAATTCTCCCTCAACTATTCTTCCTATCCACCAAATAAAGCGAAAGACACGGCTGCGACTGTATCGTTCCTGCAACTAATTCTTATTGCCAAGTAGCATTATTTACGAGCTTATTAAGCTTTTCTTTAAAATGATAGGCAGTATACTTTCCTTACCTTTGCACACATTTTTATTATTTGTTGAGCAGTTTTTCTAATATGAGCGCTAAATACAAAGAATTTTCTGGTTTAAACCTTCCAGCTATTGAAAAAGAAATATTAGGTAAATGGCAGGAAAGTAATGCTTTTGAAAAAAGTGTTGATTTAAGGGAAGGAGCACAACCTTTTGTGTTTTATGAAGGACCTCCAAGCGCCAACGGCATGCCCGGTATTCATCACGTTATTTCCCGAACACTTAAAGATCTTGTTTGCAGATATAAAACGATGCAGGGTTTCCAGGTGAAACGCAAAGGCGGCTGGGACACACATGGTTTGCCTGTAGAATTGGGTGTCGAAAAGGAATTGGGGATTACAAAAGAAGATATTGGTAAAAAAATAAGCGTCGAGGACTACAACCAGAAATGTCGTGAGGCAGTGCTTCGCTACAAAAATAAATGGGATGAAATAACTGAAAAAATGGGTTATTGGGTCGATTTAAATGACCCATACATCACTTTCAAAAACGAGTATATCGAAACACTTTGGTGGATACTGAGTAAGTTATATAATAAAGGATTATTGTATGAAAGTGTAAGTATTCAACCTTATTCGCCTGCTGCAGGAACGGGACTAAGTTCTCATGAACTGAACCAGCCTGGCACCTACAAAAATGTAAAAGATACTTCGGTAGTTGCCATGTTTAAGGCAGTTAAGAATGATAAAAGCCAATTTTTATTCGATGCCATAACAGGTCAACTGTCCACAGAAATTTTCTTTCTGGCCTGGACAACTACTCCCTGGACACTTCCATCAAATCTTGGCCTCACTGCCGGTCCTAACATAGACTATGCTTTAATCAGAACTTTCAATCCTTATACTCACCTTCCGGTTAATGTTGTGCTGGCAAAGGCTTTAATCAGTAAATATTTCAAGGGTGAGGGTGAAAGTGAAGATTTTGAAAATTACAAAGAAGGCGACAAAATACTTCCGTGGAAAATACTGGCTGAATTTAAAGGATCAGATATTGAAGGAGTGGAATACGAGCAACTGCTTGCCTTTGAAGCAAATAGTCAGCAAAAAATTCAATCTTTAGTAGATGGTGTGGAAATAAAACCTTTTAGGGTAATTTCTGGTGATTTCGTTACAACTGAAGACGGTACAGGTATTGTGCATACTGCTCCTGCTTTTGGTGCTGATGACTATAAGGTGGGTAAAAAATACAATATAGGTATTCTTACGATGGTTGACCGGCAGGGCAAGTTTTTAGATGGACTTGGAGAGTTTAGCAACCGGTTTGTGAAAAATTACAAAGACGACAAGGCATATGAAGATGTGAATGTTGATATTTCTGTCAAGCTGAAAAAAGAGAACAGGGCATTTAAGGTAGAGAAATATGAACACACCTATCCTCACTGCTGGCGAACAGACAAACCAATATTATATTATCCTCTCGATGCATGGTTTATAAAAACAACCGCCCTAAAAGACAGGATGGTCGAATTGAACAAAACAATCAATTGGAAACCTAAAGCTACCGGGGAAGGCAGATTTGGCAACTGGCTTGAAAACATGGTCGACTGGAATTTGAGCCGAAGCAGGTTTTGGGGTACGCCTTTGCCCGTGTGGAGAACAGCAGACGGAAGCGAACAAATTTGCATTGGCAGTATTGAAGAGTTAAATGCCGGCATTAGGAAAGCTAATAAAATTTTAGGAGGTGACGTAAATGCAAACTACCTACACGAGGGAATACTCGACCTTCATAAACCTTACGTAGACGAAATCGTATTAGTCAGCCCTTCAGGAAAACCAATGAAACGGGTACCTGACCTGGTTGATGTCTGGTTTGATAGTGGAGCAATGCCGTACGCTCAATGGCATTATCCGTTTGAAAATAAGGATATGGTAGACGGGCACAAGGCTTTCCCTGCCGACTTTATTTGCGAAGGTGTAGACCAAACCCGCGGCTGGTTTTATACGTTGCATGCATTAGCTGTTTTATTGTTTGATAGTGTTGCATACAAAACTGTTGTTTCAAATGGATTAGTGCTCGATAAGAACGGCAACAAAATGAGCAAGCGTTTAGGAAATGTTGTAGATCCTTTTGAAACAATAGATAAGTTTGGTGCTGATGCTACCCGCTGGTATTTAATTACCAATGCAAGCCCATGGGATAATTTGAAATTTGACATAAGCGGCATACAGGAAGTTCAAAGAAAGTTTTTTGGCACCCTTTATAATACTTACCAGTTTTTTGCTTTATACAGTAATCTTGATGGATTTGCATTTAAAGAAGCTTACATTCCACTTAAGCAAAGAGCAGAAATTGACCGGTGGATTTTGTCTTCGCTAAATACATTGGTAAAAACGGTTACGGTAAGTATGAATGACTATGAGCCTACTCAGGCCGGTCGTGCAGTTGAGGAATTTGTCGACGAACACCTCAGCAACTGGTATGTCCGTTTATGTCGCCGACGTTTTTGGAAAGGTGAATACGAGCAGGATAAAATTGCTGCCTATCAGACACTATACGAATGTTTAGAGACTGTGGTCAGATTAATGTCACCTATTTCCCCATTTTTTAGTGATGCTGTTTTTCGAAATCTAAATGCTGTTACCGATCGGTTTAAAGTAGAAAGTGTACATCACTCAGACTTTCCTGCAATTAATGAAGCTGCAATAGACCCGGCTTTAGAAGAAAGAATGCAGCTTGCACAGGACACATCATCCTTAATATTAAGCATTCGCAAAAAGGTAAATATTAAGGTTCGTCAACCACTTCAAAAAGTACTAATTCCGGTTTTGAACGCGGGAATGAAAGATCAACTTTCGAAAGTTGCGGAATTGATAAAGAGTGAAGTAAATGTGAAAGAAATTGAATATCTGACAGCGACCAAAGGTTTCATCAATAAAAAGATAAAACCGAATTTTGTTGCTCTTGGCAAAAGGCTCGGACCAAAAATGAAAGCAGTTTCTGCAGCTCTCGCAAGCTTTACCCAGCAAGACATTTCTTTCCTTGAAAAGGAGGAAAAATTTATTTTGGAGGTTGATGGCGAACCTCTTATCTTGCAATTGACAGATGTAGAGATTTCTGCTGAAGACATTCCCGGATGGAGTGTGGCGAGCAAAGGTTCCCTAACCGTAGCGCTCGATATCACAATTACAGAAGAACTCAGAAAAGAAGGTGAAGCAAGGGAATTTGTCAATCGTATCCAAAATTTAAGAAAAGACAGTGGTTTCGAAGTTACTGATCGAATTAACATTAATATAGTTGAAAACGAAAGGTTAGTACATTCAATAAATGATTATAAAAACTATATTTGCGCCGAAATTTTGGCAGATTCTATTGATTTTGTGCCAGAAATTACTGATGGCACCCAAATTGAAGTAAACGATATTCCATTAAAAGTTAGTGTAATTAAAAAGCTTAGCCATGGCTACCCGAAAACCTGTTAAAGAATCTACAAAAGCTTCTAAAGCATCAACTTCTTCAAAGAAGTTACCAGACTTAAAAGGATTGAAACCAAAAAAGGGAGAAACTGTGAAGAATTCGTCGGTTGCTGCGGAAAAGCCATCTAATAAAAAAGTCGCAGAAAAAGATACAAAAGCAGCAAAAAAGCCGTTAAAAGAAAGTGCTACAAAAGTTACTAAACCGTCATCTGTTCCTTCTATAATAAAAAAGGTAGTAAAAACAGTTGAAAAAAAACTAAAAGAACCAGTGAAAAAAATACAAGAAGCAGACAAAAAAGAGACGAAAGCGGTTTCGACAAAAAAGGAAGCAACGGTAGAGAAAAAATCAAAGGCTGAAGCGGTAGTAGAAAAAGAGGCAAAACCGGCAAAAGTTGCTAAGACACCAACTGAAAAACCTGCTAAGCCGGTTGTTATACCTAAAACTTCTACAGACAAAAAAGTGGATTATGAGCCTGACTTTTTAAAAAGTGTTTTAGATGCTCCTGCTATAGTGCCTCAAGGTCCGACTATGCGTTACAGTGATGCAGAGTTGCAGGAATTTAGAGATTTAATTGGTAAAAAATTAGATGCCGCTAAAAAAGAGCTTACTTATTTACAGGGATTGATAACTCGCCGGGATGAAATGGGTGGAGATGAAACTGACAATCGCTACATGACCATGGAAGACGGGGGAATGAGTATGGAAAGGGAGCAACTTAGCCAAATGGCAAGTCGCCAAATTACCTTTATCGACCATTTAGAAAAGGCCCTGATGCGGATCGAGAATAAAACTTATGGCATTTGTAGAGTTACGGGAAAACTAATTGATAAAGCACGTCTTCGTGCTGTACCTCATGCAACTCTAAGTATGGAAGCTAAATTGGGAATAACCAAATAATTTTTGAGATATATTATAAAAAGAGGGAGGCCTAAAGCTTCTCTCTTTTTGTTTAAGGTAAATTTCCTGATCATAGTTTTTGCCAACACACAACAGTAGTGAGGAAAAGTACTCTACATATTAAGTTGCTTATCAAGATTAATGAACTTAAAGATGTGAGTATGAAGTTCATAAATCTGATCATAGCTTATAAATCTGATCCTGTCTTTTATATCACTGAAGATCTTTGATTTGATCTTCGAGTCAAATTCTCTCTTTCTGGCAAGATTACTTACAATGCTAAATTTGGAGTTAGAATCCTGAAGTTCTGTAAATTTAATTAGGGAGTTATAAATATCTGTTGAATGTTCTATTTCAAAAAAAGATGAAGGCAATTTTCTTTCATTAAACCAAATTATATCTACTGTATCAGCTCTTCTAACGATTTCAGGGTAAGTGAACTGATGAATTTTTGCAAGACTTGCAACTTCCTTTAATGGTTGATTTAGATATTGTTTGTTTTTATCTTGATTAGGGATAAATGTGGAATACCTTTAATATTTCCTATTTCAACAACTAATCCCTGATAATATGAATGGTTGAAAAGTTCGTTTTTCTCACTTTTCTTTTCTGCGATACCAAACCTTTCAATTATTTCTTTTTTCTTTTCCTTTAAACCCCACAGACCCGGCTTAATCTTAAAGAAGTATTCATTTGTTTGTACAATTCTTCTAATTGATGCGAAAGGCGTTTTGGTTGCCCAATGAGAAACATCCACAGTATTATAGAGAAAACCTAAAGTGGCAAAACCTCCATTTTGTAACATTGTATCCTTCACTTGTTCCCATTGCAACTCGGTTTTCATAATTTTGATTTGTAAATTTTATTTATGGAGGGTAATAAAGATCGGCAAAAAGTTCTTGTCATAGTTAAAGGAGGAGTAGTTCAAAGCATTTATGTGAGTCACCATCCAATTGAAGTTGAAGTTCTTGATTTTGATAATGAAGATTTTGATAATTCTTGGGCTGAAGACATAGAGTTAGAAAGGCTAAGTAACGGACTGTTTCCAATACTTTAAAGAATATATGCTTCGTTCAAGCGAAACATTAAAGATTCATTTAAATCGAAAATGGAGAAGTTGTTTTTATTAGTTCGACCAACAATGTCATGTAAGATTTCTTGTGCAGAAAATTAAAAGCTATTTCACCTCCTGCATATCTACCAGGCGCTTATAAATACCTCCTTTTAAAAGCAGCTGATCATGGGTGCCCCGTTCTGCTATTTCGCCTTTTTGCATAACTGCTATTTCATCTGCGTGTCTAATTGTGCTTAGACGGTGGGCAATTACAATAGAAGTTCGGTTTTGCATCATGTTATTTATAGCATCCTGCACTAAACGCTCACTTTCGGTGTCTAAAGCAGAAGTAGCCTCATCCAAAATTAAAATAGGAGGATTTTTTAAAACTGCTCTTGCAATTGTTAACCGTTGTCTCTCACCTCCGCTTAGTTTGCCTCCGCGGTCGCCGATATTTGTCTCATATCCTTCTTCTTTTTGTGATATATAATCATGTGCGTTTGCAATTTTTGCTGCGGTTTCTACCTGGCCATCGGTAGCATTTTCAACACCTAATGCTATATTACTTGCAATACTGTCATTAAATAATATTGGTTCTTGTGTTACAATTCCCATCTGCTTTCTCACAGAGTAAAGAGAATATTTTTTAATATTAATTCCGTCGATCAAAAGTTCACCTTCAGTTACATCATGAAATCTCGGTATAAGGTCAGCCAAAGTACTTTTGCCCGCTCCTGACGAGCCTACCAGTGCAAGTGTTTTACCTTTTTCAATCTTTAAATTAATATTTTTGAGAATTATTTTATCCTCATAAGAAAAACTTACATTTCTAAACTCTATTGAATTTATAAAAGCGGCAAGCTTCAACCCGTTTACATTTTCATCTACTTTAACCGGTGCATTTAAAATCTCTTCAATCCTTGTGATGGCAGCGCTTCCCCTTTGCATATTGTAAAACGAAGTGGAAAGAGCTTTTGCAGGATTGATAATTTGGGTAAAAATAACGACGTACATGATAAAGCCTTCAGCGCCCAATCCTGCTGTATGTGCTAAAACTAATCTTCCGCCAAACCAAAGAATTCCGCAAAGAACCATAACGCCTAAAAGCTCACTTAAAGGTGATGCAAGGTCTCTGCGATATTGCATTTTATTCCTTAAATGAAATAGGTCGTTATTGGTTTTATTAAATTTGTTTTGCAATAATTTTTCTGCGTTAAAAGCTTTGATAACACGTAATCCACCTAATGTTTCATCGAGTACCGACAAAGCCTCTCCGAGCATAATTGCTGCTGCACTCGATTGTTTTTTTAGTGACCTGCTTACACGACCGATAATAATACCTGTAATTGGCAGGAAAATTAAAAGGAATAAAGATAATGCGGGGCTGATAAAAATAAGGGTTCCAAGAATAATGATGATGTTGAGCGGATCTTTTATAAATCCTTCCAATGTGCCTACTACAGAAACTTCCAGTTCTCCAATATCATTTGTCATCCGGCTCATCACATCTCCTTTTCTCTGTTCGGTAAAATACCCTATAGGTAATTGTAGCAGCTTATCATACAATTCCTCTCTTAGCCTTGTCATCACCGAGTTTTTAATGGGCGCTAAAACATAGAATGACAAGTAAAGAAAAAAGTTTTTTAATAAAACAAGAACAATTACAGCAATACAAATAAATGCTAAAGCGAGTATTGGACCCTTTGCACCATTAGTAATAATAAGGCGGCTGATGCAGTAATTAATATATAAATTAAGATCTTCTGAACCATGGATTGATGCAGGCTTTGAAAGAACAAGCTTTTCTATAGAAAATATCAGGCGTAAAAAAAATGGTAATATTCCCAGTGAAAGCAGCGAAAACACAATGGAGAAAATTGTAAATAAAAAGTAAAGAATGATGTTTCCTTTGTAGAAGCGCAGGTATTTAAAAAGCCGGGAGTATTTTTTCATTAGTGTTTTAAATCGATCAAATCGCCACAAAGTAACTAATTTTGCTTCCATAAAAATGTGAATAATGCAGGAAGGAAAGCGTCAAAAACAAGTAGCGGCTGTCATTCAACAAGAAATGAATGATGTCTTTATGCGATTAGGATTAAATATGATAGATGGTGGGATGGTTTCTATATCATCAGTTAAGGTGACACCCGATTTATTGGAAGCCAGAATTTATCTCAGTTTATTTAAAGTCGGCGACCCGAATGCTGCAATGAAAAAAATACAGGCTCAGGCATGGGAAGTAAAGAGAGACTTGAGTGAACGGGTAAAGCACCAGTTGAGACGGATACCTGTCTTACATTTTTATTTAGACGACACGTTGGATTATGTATTTAAAATGGAAGATATTTTCAAACAAATTAATTCACCTCAGAGTCCTAAGGAAGAAACAGGGGAATAAGATGACTTTACGCCGATGAAAGCATTATAAATGACAATATTATTTGCCTGGAGATATTTTAAAGGAAAAAAAACCACCAATGCCATAAATCTGATTGCCTGGATTAGTATTCTTGCAATTGCTGTTGGCACCGCCGCATTAATATTGGTTTT
>JBBPZJ010000316.1:0-3483 GCA_038199395.1 Chitinophagales bacterium | reverse complement strand
CTTTAAATCCTGCTTTTTCAAGCATCTCAGCACCGCTGCTCATAATATCTTTAAGCATCGATAATTCATTTTGCTTGTACTCACAATCTATAATGACTGTGGGCATGCCCCATGCATCTTTTTTGGCCTCATTCAATGTTATTTTATTTACTTTTAATTCTTTTCTAACCGTTGTTTATGTAATTTTTTAAATATAGAAAATAGCTGGTTGATGAAATTAATGCAAATAAAATTCATTTTAGATTATCCGATAACATCCATTTATACCAGTTACCTGGTTCAGTTGTTCTTACCACCCAAATACTTTTCTTACATATTCCCTGCTTAGTTTCCAATCCTCTCTTACAGTACGAACAGGTGGCGCATCAAAAGCTAATTCTATGGCGGCTTTCCCTTTAAAATTTATCTCTTTCAATGCTTTGGCAATAGCTGGAAAATCGATAACACCTTCGCCTACTGCTTCAGTCCATTTACCGTCAGCTTTTTGATCGCGAATATGCATGAAAACGATTTTATGACCATAGGTTTTTATAACCCAGGGTCAACACCTCCACGTACAAGCCAGTTAAGATCCGGCCCTAAATGAAGTTCCGGAACCCTTGTTATCGTTCCTTTAAAATCGTGCATGTTATCTCATAGCTGAACGCAGTGAATGTCTCTTTCCACAATCTCGCCTCTTCAGGAGTATAAGAATCTGCCAAGCTATTCTTATCCTTCAACTCTTCATATATTCCTAGTGCTTCATAATAATGTTTGATTGCCTCAGGACGATCTTGCTCCAAGAAATAAATACGGGCAATCCATTTATAGCAGTTTCCTACTCCTCCCTTGTCACTTTGTGCTTCGAATTGTTTTCAATGCATCTAAGCAATATACAAGTCCCCCGCCATAGTTTCTCCGGTTCATATAATAGGTACCTATATAGAGCGTACTGAAAGCACAATCTCTCTTGCTATTGATTAACCTAAAACATTGAAGAGATAATTGGTGACAATGAAGCGAGGCATCCGGATCTTGAATGGTGTTTGCAAATCCCATCTCCCTATAAGTCCTTCCTTTCCCTTTAATAAAGTTGAGCTTGTCTGCTAATGCTAATGCCTCTTTTGAATGTTTAATGGACATCGCTACATTAGATTGATTTCTATAAATGTTAGCTAAATAAAGTAATGTATTTACTTTATTTGTGTCCTCCCTGTGTGTCAACAATACTTTCTCTAGTGAATCTATAATCCTGTTTTGCGTATAGCTAGTGGTAAATGAAAAGAAGAGTAGAGCACCTAACAAATACTTTCTCATGGCAATCATTTAATAAGAATAATGGCTGGAGTAAGATAATTAAAAAAACTTATATTACAAGTAAACGGCTGATCGAAAATCAGAGTGCTTACTATACTTGTTCTAAGAACAAATTCTCATTAAGTAGGGTACAAGCACATGAATGAAGTTGCGGGCTTTCGAAGAGAAGAACAACAGGAATTAAAGACAGGTACGAAAATAAAATTCGTATTGCAAGCAATATTATAACAAGGGAAGTTGTAGAATCAGGCAAAAAGAAGATTGCATGCTTTTTTCACAAAGCGTTAATGATGCAGATACTTCGACTAAAACCGACTTTTATGCCTGCTCCTTTTTACCGAGCTGATTTAAGAAAGGAGTAATGAGATCAATAGGCACAGGAAAAATAGTGGTGGAATTATTTTCTACTGCTATTTCCCTCAGCGTCTGCAGGTAACGCAAGGTGAGTGCACTTGGTTGTTCGCTTAGTACCTTGGCAGCATCTGATAAACGTTGTGATGCCTGAAACTCGCCCTCGGCAGAAATAACTTTACTGCGACGTTCACGCTCTGCTTCTGCCTGGCGTGCCATCGCTCTCTGCATCTCCTGAGGCAGGTCTATTTGTTTTACTTCAACTGTAGACACCTTTATTCCCCAGGGCTCGGTCTGGTTATCTATTATTTGTTGAAGTCTTTGATTAATCTTCTCTCTTTGACTCAGCAGGTCATCTAACTCTGACTGTCCCAACACACTTCTTAAGGTTGTTTGTGAAATTTGAGACGTGGCAGCGAGAAAGTTTTCTACCTCAATAATGGCCTTTTCAGGCTGTATTACCCTGAAATAAATAACAGCATTTACTTTTATGGAGACATTGTCCTGGGTAATAACGTCTTGCGGGGGCACATCCATAACCACAGTGCGCAAACTTACTTTTACCATTTTTTCTATAAAAGGAACCAAAATAATTAATCCGGGACCACGCACACCTGCCATACGGCCGAGCCTGAATACTACGCCCCGCTCATATTCATTTAGAACTCGCACTGAACTCGCTAAAATATAAACTGCTAATATTCCGATAATAATTGGTAACAACGGTAAGCTCTGCATAAGTTTGTTTTTATAGATAAGGAGTGGTGCTGTGTTATAAATCTAATGTTATTACTTGAAAAAAGGAAGCTTTATTCAATGATCAATTTTTAAATAAAAGCAATTAAACAAATTCATTTTCTTGTTACAGTACAGGTGTGCGACGATGGTGCTCAGAACAACCTATGCCGGTAACAAAAAAATCTATACTGTTTCATTTTTATCAAACAAGTTGTTCTTCACGGGTTCTACCTGAAGCGTAAGGTTCGTTATCGCCGTTACTCTCACTCGCTGACCCTGCCCGATGTCTCCTGACACAGACTCTGCTTTCCATAGTTCGCCATGAACCCTTACCATACCCGAAGGCCTCAGCATCGCTAAAGCTTCACCCTCTTCTCCTATAATGCCTTCTTTACCGGTCACAGGTTTTGCCTTTTGTGCTTTTATGACCAGTGAGATGAGAAAAAAGAAGAAGAGTGCTGTTATTGCTGTTGTTACAATAATGACCGTCGATGATATGCCGAGGAATTCGAGCGCTGAGTCCCTTCTTATCAGCATGACAGACCCTAATGCTAACGCAACAGCGCCGCCGAGGCCAAGAATGCCGTGACTCGTTATTTTTACTTCTAAAACAAAAAGAATAATGGCGAAAATAATGAGTGCAAGACCTGCATAATTTAATGGTAAAGCGCTCATAGAGTAAAAGGCAAGAATAAGGCAAATGCCACCTATGACACCGGGAGCAATGGCACCAGGCGTAAAAAATTCGAACAGAATGCCAAAAAAGCCCAGCATCATAAGAATGTAGGCAATACTTGGATCACTAATTATGTCGAGAAACTTTTCGCCAAAACTCATGTCGATCTTTTGCACTTTTGCCGCGGCGGTGTGCAACGTTTTGCTGCCGGTGCTCAGCTTTATAACCCTGCCGTCCACCTGCGAAAGCAGATCCTGTTCGTTTTGAGCAATAAGGTCAATTACTCTTTTTTGCAGTGCTTCATCTTCCGTTATTGAAACACTTTTTCTTACGGCTTCCTCGGCCCACGCAAAGTCACGGCTTCTTTTCTGTGCTATCGATCTTATAAATGCTGCTGCATCGTTGGTAGTCTTATCATTCAT
>JBBPZJ010000315.1:0-2854 GCA_038199395.1 Chitinophagales bacterium | reverse complement strand
TTCTCTTAACTTTACTATTACTAATGACATCCAACATGTTATAACCACTTTCTTACAAATATTTTATTTATCCTAACATAACTTTTCCATAGATTGCAATACAAATGCAATACAGGAGTTATGAAAAGGCAATTTAAAAGATATGTAAAGCCAGGGTTTTACAATAAGACTTCTGACCTTGTCCCCGTCTATATTAGGTATGATTACAACCGTGTTCGCAGAACTTTAATTAATACAGGCCATAAGATTAACGCAGCACTTTATTGGGATGCAAAGAAGGAGACTGTCAAACGTTCCTGTCCTTCTTATGAAACTGTTTTAAAGGATTTAGAGAACCTGGAGAATAAGATATCTAATATCCTGCAGTATGCACGAAATAATCAAATTGATCCCACTTGCGAATATGTGATAGACAGGCTTCAGACCTTTAAAGAACTTTTGGTTGACAATAATAAGCAAACTGAGTTCTTTACATTACTGGATAAGTTTATAGAAGAAAGAGAATCAAATGGCAATGTTTCAGAGCATGCAGTGAGGGATTACAAATCTTTGAGAAAGCACTTGGTCAATTTTGAAAAGCATTGGAAACGTCCGGTAGCATTTGCCAGCCTTGACATCACTTTTTATGAGAAATTCATTCACTATCTTACTTTCCTTGTAGTAAAACCAAACGGAGAAAAAGGCTTAAAGCTTAACACCATCAGCAAACAGATAAAGAACCTGAAGGTTTTCTATAATGACAGGAAACTTAAAGATAAGCTGCCTTTAATTGACTTGTCTTTATTTAAGCGAAAGAATGAAACGGTAGACCATGTTTATCTGACTGAAAATGAAATACAGCATATCTGGAAGCTGGATTTGCAAAGTTCTCCTGAATTAATTGCTGCTCGTGATCTTTTAATCTTTGGCTGCTACACTGGTTTAAGGTATTCTGATATTCATTCCCTGCAACCATATCATTTTAAAAAGGTTCTTGTAGGCAATGATATTCAAACTGCTATTCAGAAAAATCAAAAGAAAGTGCATGAAAAGGTGAACATTGCTCTTATTCACCTGGCTAAGACTGTTGCTGAGAAGTATGAGTATGATCTTCCAAAGATGCACATGAATGATTTTAATGAAAAGATAAAGAAGATAGCAGAACTGGCGGCGCTGGATGAATGGATTCCTCTGTCACATAAGTACGGAAAAGAAATAAAGGAAAAAGTGTATAAAAAATATGAACTGATATCTTCCCATGTTTGCCGGAGGTCTTTTGCAACCAACATGTATCTCAGAGGTGTGGATCCGGAAATCATCATGACCAATACCGGCCATAGTTCTTTGAAAACTTTATTCAGCTATATTAAAGTGACCAAGCGGGAAAAGGCTTTTAAACTCTATGAATACTTTTCAGCAGGAAACGAAAAGCCCGTTCTATAAAACTGTAGTGAGATAAGAAGGGTTCAAAAGAGAAGTTGCATTTACTTTTTTTTCACCGGCAACTCTACTTGTTCATATATGTAATTTATGTATGGCAGCAGAACCTGCATAATAAGAACAAAGCTGCACTTGCGAAACGGTGGCCCGATGATATTTTTCTTCTGCCTGTGCATTGGTTTGAAAGCATTCGTTTGTCAAAAGCTATACTATAGAATTCTTTGCAAAATTGAGGCATTGTATATCATAATCAACTAACACATTGGCAAGTTCTCTAAGTTTCCATTTATACAGTGTCAGTTCCATTTCCGGCTTTCTGTCGTCCCAACCATTTTCAATCATCATATCTTCCCATCTCTGTCAGGCTTTTGCTCATATGGTTTGAAACCGAAAGCAATTATGGTAAATGATGCAAACAGATACATAAAAAACTTATTTATCCTAACAAATTTCAACAGATGCCTTAAGAATTAAACTCTTTATTGGTCTATATCGTAGAACAGCTACGGCATACGAAGCTGGGGAAATAAAATTTTGTCCGCCCACAACCGCTGCTAGTAGAAAAATAAATGTACAAGTTAAGTTACAAAAATTCAGCGATGTTTGTCGAGCCCAAACCATAACATGGAATCAGGGTTGAAACAATCAAGTTCTTTTTCATGTTTTGTGTAATGTGTTTAATCATATTGTTTAATTATTAATTGTCGTAAAAAAGGATCTGCTTGATGTAAATCAATTTTTATTTATAGATAGCATAACAATACAACTGCCGGTCTCATTGCATTGCTGTTTTTACATTTTATCAGCCTTTTAAGCCTCTTTTTTTAATTGAAAGTCATAAACCGTACCGTTACTCCATCAACCGAATAAAAGGACTGAGGAATTCCGGAAACAGATATTTTTCTTTCAGGACAAATTACTGTGTATTCCATAACTGCACTTGCAACAGTAGAAAAAACCTTTCTTTCATCTAATTAGATTGAACTCGTTTTGATTCCTCTTCTGATCCGGTTGTTCTCTTTCTGTTTTCTTTTACTGTTGCACTGCCAAACTTTTTTATGTAGGTAAGTTTAAAGGTGGTAAGCGTAAATCTGACATCATTATCAACAACCAGGTTTTTTTTAGGTGCATCTACTGAAAAATGCAAGTGTGGCGGTCCTGAAAAATCGGTTATATTAAATAGAAATGTTCCTGCATCATTTCGAAGCTTTTTTTGTACGCCGAAGTTAAGCGATTTAGTTGAAGCCATCGTGTAAATACCAAACAAACCACCGGATTGGTAAGCACCGCTAAGTTCAATAGAAAATTTTTTGGGAAGGGTAAATGACTGAGTGGAATTGAAGTTTAAGCTCGGTTGAGTAATATTCAAAGCATCTCCGTTATACATGCCTTTCAAATACTGCAAATACCCGATCAGGTTGTTTTGCATATTCCA
>JBBPZJ010000314.1:0-32272 GCA_038199395.1 Chitinophagales bacterium | reverse complement strand
CTGGTGCAATAGGAGGGATATTATTCCCGATATTAATCGGAAGCTTATTAGATTCGTACAAAGCTGCCGGAAACTTAGCAGGCGGTTATCACCTTATTTTTACTCTTTGCGGGTTTACGTACCTGGTTGCCTGGACAATTATTCATCTTCTGACACGTAAATCTGAAAAAGTTAAACTAGCGGACTTGTACTAACTTAAAATAGACAAATAAAACAACGACATATGAAAAAATCCGACAATGAATTTTCATCGGGCCGTAGAGACACGATGAAGAAACTGGCTCTTGGTTCAACTGCTGGTTTGTTGGGACTAATGACAAGTCCCTTTGCAAATGCAAGAAAGCCTGAAACAGATGACAGATATAAAATTGGAATGGCTCCTGTAAAAATAAGAAGCGTTAAGGCTATTGCAACAGCTCCCGAAGGCAGCAATCTTATTGTTGTAAAAATTGAAACTACCGAGCCTGGCCTGTATGGTTTGGGATGTGCCACTTTTACTCAACGTGCTGCTGTAGTGGTTACCGCTATCAACAGCTACCTCGCTGAGTTTTGTATCGGTAAAGATGTGGACAACATTGAAGACATGTGGCAATCGTTTTATGTAAGTTCATATTGGCGTAACGGACCTGTTTTAAATAATGCTCTAAGCGGACTGGACGAGGCTCTATGGGATATTAAAGGCAAGCGCGCAAATATGCCCGTGTACCAGTTACTGGGCGGTAAGAGCAGGTTTGCGGTAGATTGTTACGAGCACGCGGGTGGAAATACTCCGGAAGCAGTCGCTGCCGACGTACAAAAATATATTGCGCAAGGATTTCGTCATGTGAGAATACAACAAGGTGGTTATGGTGGAACGGGAGCTTTAGAGCAGAAACCTGATTACAAAGCAGCGGGATATGGGTATGACCGCGACGCTTTTATGAGTGAGAGCGCTTATTTAAGGTCTGTGCCAAAAATGTTCGAGGTAGCAAGAAAAGTGTGCGGCGATGAGGTAGAATTACTGCATGATATGCATGAGCGCGTTCAGCCTGTCAATATGATTGACATGTGTAAGCGGATTGAGGAATATCGCCCTTATTGGATTGAAGATCCTCTGTCTCCGGAAAATACGGGCTGGTGGAAACAACTTCGTGCAAGCACAACGGTACCATTTGCAATGGGAGAACTATTCAATAACATCAACGAGTTTTTAGAACCTATGGCTAATCACTACTTTGATTTCATCCGCTGTCACGTTTCGCAGATAGGAGGGATTACCCCAGCCATGAAAGTTGCAAGGTTAGGTGAGTGGTTTAATGTAAGAACAGGATGGCATGGTCCAGGCGACGTTTCACCAGTGGGACACGCAGCGCAGGCCCATATTGACCTAGCTGTTTGGAATTTCGGTATTCAGGAAGCAGTCCACTTTTCAGACAAATTGAAAACTGTATTTAGCGGTTGCCCAACAATGAACAACGGTTATATGTCGGTAAATGAAGTGCCGGGACTTGGAGTAGATATCAACGAAAAAGAAGCAGCAAAATATCCAATAACTACAAAATCAAACTGGCAGGTGAGAAAAAGTGATGGAACGATTATAAGGCCGTAGGAAAGTTTAGAGTTTTGGGTGTAAAGTTTAAAGTGTGAAGTTTTAGGTTTAAAGTTTTGCTCGTATGTATTTTTGGAGCCCGGCTTTTGTTTTTTAATTCTGCTTCGTTGCAATCGCACCCGATAGCTATCGGGACTTATACTTTTTTATCCTCTTTCAGCAAGAATGAACGCCAGGGTTTGAACCTATTTGGAGGTGTATTCACAATAAACCAAAAAGGCTATAAAGACAACTGTCATTTTCTTTATAGCCTTTTCAATTATTGTTGATACTATTTTACAATCGCTATTTCTTTAAAATCACTTTCATTGCCTGTACGATCAACTGCGGTAACTCCCACAGCCGACAATACATTTTTGGAAGGATCATTACCACTGTATTTTTTGATAGTAAGGAACCGTTCTTTATGATGTAGAATTTGGTAGTTCCATTTGTCGCCATATTTGTAATAGACTACATAATTAAATGCGTCCTTTTCATCTTTCGGCGACCAATTGATGGTAATATTATCAACCTGCTTTGTCGTTGTTACATTCGGTACTTCTGGTGCGTTATTATCCAACCAGGGAGAAGATGGCACAAGCGCTTGTTGTTTATATACACCCTCTAATAAAGCTGCCGCAAGATTCGGATTTTTAGTTACCGATGAAATGCTCCAATGTATTACGCCTTTGCTGTTAGGCAACATTCCTCTTGCAACTAAAATTTCGTTTACAGTTTCATTTACTGTTTTAAAACTTGTATCCCTGCCTACACTTATGCCCGGCCAAAGATGCCTTGCCATCGTGTTTTCTTTTTGCCACCACCCAAGTAAAACAGGAAAGCTTTGAGGAATTCTGTTAATAGGCCAATATAATTGCGGTGCAAAATAATCAATCCATCCTTTGTTCAGCCACAGCTTCGCATCGGCATATAACTTGTCGTATTGGTCGAAACCTTCAATAGATTCAGGATAGCCGGGACGCCAGATACCAAACGGACTTACACCGAATTTGACGTAAGGCTTTTCCTTTTTAATTTCTCTGTAAACTCTTTCAATAAGAACATTAACGCTTTCACGTCGCCAGTCACCTCTCGATAGCTTACCACCACTTTTTTGATAAGCATTCCAACTCGTGCTGTCAGGAAAATCTTCATTAAGATTATAAGACGGATAAGGATAAAAGTAATCATCGAAGTGAACACCATCAATGTCATAACGTTTTACAAGATCCATTACTACGTTTGTTGTGCGATCCTGTGTTCCTTTTTGTGCCGGGTCCATCCAATAATATCCTTCTTTCAATTTCACCACCAACTCCGGATTCGTTTTTACTATCGATTGGTCACTTAATTGTCCATCAATGTGATGTGCCCGGTAAGGGTTTAGCCAAACGTGTAATTCCAACCCCCGGTCATGTGCTGCTGCTACCCAAAACTCTAATGGATCGTAGTACGGACTGGGAGCCTGTCCTTGTTTACCGGTTAAGAAATACGACCATGGTTCAAGACTGCTTTTATACAATGCATCAGCCTGTGGACGAACCTGGAAAATAACTGCATTAAAATGATGATCTTTTAGAAAGTCCAACAGATCGATTGCTTCCTTTTGTTGCTGTGCCGTGGTTAACCCAGGCTTACTTGGCCAGTTAATATTGCCAACTGTTGCTACCCATGCAGCCCTGAATTCTGTTTGTGCTCTTGGCGATTTATTTACTTCCGGCGCTTCTTTTACTGTTTTGGTAGTGGTACAGGCAGCTAACAAAATCAAGCAGGTAAATATGAACAGTTTTAACGGTTTTGATCTCATTTTCTATTTTTAAATTTCAATACAGTTGATTTTAAAAGTAATCCGTTTTTACCTTAAAAAGTCATTAGCAGATAAACGACCAGACGCAGAACAAAAGACTCCTGCTTTTCGAATAACTAAGCTATTTATTTCTTACTGTAGAACCCCTGATAATCAGTTCTCCTTTAATCGTTTTCATCTTTGGTTTAAAGTTTTCCCCTGCAAGTATCTGTTCAAAAAACAATTCGCCCGCTGTTTCTCCTATTTTAAGTGTATTGGAATTAAAGGTTGTTAGTCCCGGCTCTATTACTTCTCCCATTGGGTCGTTACCAAAACCTGCCACACATATTTCTGCAGGTATTTTTATTTTTTCTTGTTTCAAATGCATCATTATATAAACTGCACACCGGTCAGAAAGCGAGAATATTGCGTCAGGTCTTTCTGCAAGCTTTAACCAATCCTCTACTGCTTTTATGGTAGATGCTCGTGTAAAATCAGTGTACTTAACTAATTCTTCATCAAACGATATCTTATGTTTTCTCAGCATGTTTTTATATCCCTCTAATCTTTTTTCTGAAAACAAAATATCTTTAGGCCCGGCCATGATCGCAATTCTTTTGCAACCTTGCTCTATTAGATGGCTGGTAATTTCTTCTGATCCTTTCACGTCTTCGGAGATTACTTTTGAAGTGTTGGTATCCATGCTAACCCTGTAAAAATGAACGATCGGGATTCCTTTATTCATGTGCGGCAAAAGATGGTCAAAAGAGTTCGTTTGGATAGAGTGACAGATCAATAAACCATCAATCCAATTTCTCATCAAAGCTTTTATATTTTCTTCTTCAATTTTTAATGACTCATTCGATTGGCAGATCATTACCTTATACCCATATTTGCTTGCAATATTTTGAATACCGGTTAGCATAATAGAAAAGAAAGTGCTTTCGAGGTTGGGTATCACAACACCTATTGTATTCGTCTGCCTTTTTGCAAAGCTCTGTGCAAATAAATTTGGTTGATACTCCATTTTTTCTGCTAAGGACTTAATTGCGTTCCTGGTCGATAAACTGATGTCAGCATGATCATGTAAAGCCCGTGATACGGTGGATGCGGATACTCCGATAGCTTTGGCAATATCCACTATCGTAGTTTGATGCTTCTTTTTCTTCTCATTACCTTTTTTGCTTTCGTGGTGGATAGTAAAATGGTAGTCGCATTCTTTACAAAGAAACCGCTGTTTGCCTCTTATAAAACCTGCCCGCAATACTGTTTCAGCTTTATTACACTTGTTACATTTTACCCTGGGCATTTTTCTCTCTTATTAGGTATAAACAAAAAAAATAAAATTTCTATCGCAAACGTTTGTGCAAACGTTTACGATAGAAAAAATACAAGTTAGGCGATTTAGCAGTACCGTCGAAGCATTTAAATTAGATACATTCACATTGTAAAAAGGTCTGAACGATAGAAAAATGTTGTTTTAATTTCTATCTGAGACCTATCTTCTTTTCCCCGGATTCTAAACCATTAATAATTGCTATATGAAATCACATCGGTTTATCATTTCTCTTTTGATGAGCTGCCTGGCGCTGATGGCAGGCTTAGCTGCACAAGCCCAATCTTATCCCCTGAAGGGGAAAGTAGTTACAGAAGACAAGGCACCTATTGAAGGGGTTAGTATTGTAAATAAAACCACCGGAAAAGGAATTGCAACCGACAATGCTGGTATGTTTTCAATAAACATCTCTCCAAGGGATGTTCTTGTTATCTCGGCAACCGGCTATGTCACTGAAGAGATTAAGGCTGCAGGGCAAACTGCTCTTACGGTAACATTAAAAACCTTGGATAAAGAATTAGGCGAGGTGATAGTAGTTGGTTACGGAACGCAAAGAAAAAATCAAACAACAGGTTCCATTGCTTCTATAAAAGCGGCTGAACTAACGCAGACACCCGTAGTAAATGTTGCGCAGGGATTACAATCGAGAGTCTCAGGAGTTCAAATCAATCAAAATTCTGGATCGCCGGGTGGAAATGTAAGTGTAAGAATTCGAGGTACAAATTCTATCAATGGTACATCTGAACCGCTATATGTTATTGATGGAATACAGGTATCAAACGGAGGAGGTATTACGAGTGTAAGTCCTCTTTCTACTATTAACCCAAATGACATCGAATCAGTAGAAGTGTTGAAAGATGCTTCTGCATCCGCCATATACGGAGCACGTGCAGCAAATGGGGTTGTATTAATTACTACAAAAAGAGGTAAAAACGGTGCTACAAGAGTAAGTGTTGACAGTTATTACGGCGTGCAAAATGTAACGAAGATGCTGGAAATTTTAAACGGTGCTGAATTTGCCCAGTTGGAAAATGAAGTCTTCAATAATAATGCTTACCCTGATCCTAAATCATTTGGGGAAGGGATAAACTGGCAGAAATTAATCTTCCGGGCAGCAAAAATTCAAAATCACCAGGTTTCTGTAAGTGGTGGTTCAGAAAAGACGCAACTGGCCTTATCCGCCAATTACTTTGACCAGGATGGAATAATCATAAAATCGGGTTTTAAAAGATATTCCTTCAGGCTAAACCTGGACCATAGAATAAGCAGCAAAATAAAAATTGGAAGCAGTTTATCAGAAAGTTATTCTATAAATAGCGGTATTCTTACAGGCTCGCAAAGCCAGGGAGATGGGCCGGCAGTTACAGGGAGTATTTTAGGAGCAGCAATTGGTGCTCCACCTATTATGAAGCCTTATAAAGATGATGGCAGCATCTTTCCTTTCGGAGAACAATTTAACGGCCAATATCGTGAAGTAGCGAACCCGCTAGGAATAGCTGAGATCTTAAACAAAACAGCAATCCATCGTACCTTAGGTAACATTTTCGCTGAAGCCACCTTACTGAAAGGTCTCACTTACCGTGCATCTTTTAACGCAGACTTACAAAGCAGTTTAAATGATACTTATTCACCCAGATCTATTATTAGCAGAAATGATTTAAACGACAATTCCGGTTCTGCAGCTAAGAACAGCTCGTACTTTATGTCACTGCTGCATGAGAGCATTCTAACCTATGCAACCACCATTTCGGCTAACCATAGTTTGAAATTTACCGGCGTATTTGCAACTCAAACCGAAAATTCAAATTTTAATAATTTGAGCGCAACCGGCTTTCCAAATGACGCTACTACCAACGAAGCAGTACAGTTAGCAATTAACCGCACGGTAAACAGCGGCCGCAGCAAACAAACATTAGACTCCTACCTTGGCCGTATCAACTACGGGTATAAAGACAAATACCTGGTTGACTTGACCACAAGGGTAGATGGATCGAGCAAATTTGGGGCTAATAATAAATACGGATTTTTTCCAGCAGTATCGGCAGCATGGAGAATTATTGCTGAGCCATTTATGGAAAATGTCAATTGGCTTTCAGATTTAAAACTTAGGGCCAGTTATGGTTTGACAGGAAATGCAGGTGGTATTTCTCCGTACCAATCATTAAGTACGGTTGCTTCAACAGGTAGTAACTATTCATTTAACCACGTATTCTTTACAGGTATTAACCCAACAGGCATTGCAAATCCTGATCTCCGTTGGGAGAAATCTACACAAGCAGATATTGGTTTGGATGTAAGTCTGCTAAACAACCGGTTTAGTTTGGTTGTGGACGTGTACAATAAAAACACGCAGGACTTGCTGTATATCAAAACGCTTCCGCTGACTTCTGGTTACGGTAGTATTACCGGTAATTATGCATCAATGGAAAATAAGGGAATTGAGTTTGCGGCCAATGCAAGAATACTCGACGGAAAGCTTAAATGGAGTGCATCGGGCAATTTAACGATGAACAGAAACAAGGTCACCGGCCTTGATGGGGGAGTAACTCAGGAGCGTTTTGTTACCAATTACACCATACTTAAAGTAGGTGAGCCCCTGGGCCTTTTTAAAACATTTGTGTTTGATGGAATTAACCAGAAGGGTGAAGCTATAATGCCCGGATATGATGGACGTTTAGGTGGACATAAAGTAAAAGACCTGAATGGAGATAATGTTATTACTTCTGCAGATCAAACCATTACAGGTAACCCAAATCCAAAATATATCTTCGGCTTTTCGACCAATGTATCTTACAAAGGTTTTGATCTAAATGCGTTTTTCTCGGGTTCACAAGGCAATGATATTTATAACCTAAGCCGTCTTGCTTTTGAAAATCCCCTCGGCCAGCGCAACCTTCTTAAAGGCGTTGTCAACAGGTGGACTCCAACTAATCCAAGCAACCAGTATGCAAGTGCTGCGCAGGGCGGACGATTACCTTTAAGCAATTATTTTATTGAAGATGGTTCTTACATTCGTTGTAAGAATATTACTCTTGGCTACAGGTTACCAATTCATAAAGGCATTTCAAGTGCCCGCATTTACATAAGTGCAAACAATTTATTTACTATTACCAAATACAGTGGATTTGATCCTGAGGTTAACACTTTTGCAGGCTCTAATACTGCAATTGGTATCGACAACCTTGTATATCCACAAGCCCGTTCATTTATTGGCGGCGTACAGGTGTCATTTTAAGATTGAATTGTTGTACCTATTAAAAAATTAAAAAAATGAAACTTTTCAAATTATACCAGTTAGTGATCGCTGTATCGTTTCTGCTTCTGTCGTGCAGGAAACTAGATGAAACCGTTTATTCATCTATCTATACAGAAAATTTTTACAAAACTTCCTCAGATGCCGAAAAAGGACTGGTGGCTGTGTATGATCCTTTGGCAGATATGGCAAATGGACCTGCGTTAACACTTGCATCAGATCTCAGTGCGGACCAATCTTATCCACGGGCGGTGGTGGGAAGGAATACCCTTACTTTATTTACTTATGATCCAAATTATACCACACAGCAAAGCAACGGGCGCCTTTTTGAGTCGCCTGAGCAAATATGGATTTCCTGTTATGACGGCATTGAAAAAGCCAATTGGATTATTGAAAAAGTACCAGGTGCTACCATGGATGCGGTACGTAGAGGCCAGATCGTTGGCGAGGCTTATTTTTTAAGAGCATTTTACCTATGGATAGCAACCAAAAACTTTGGAGACGTACCGGTTAAAACCAGGGCGAGTGTTTCTGAAGCTGAAGCAATCGTTGGAAAAAGTCCGAAAGCAGAAGTGTATAAGCAAATTTACAGTGACCTTGATAAAGCATTAGCGGCCGGATTGGTTTCTTACCCGGCAGTTGAAAAAGGCCGTCCTTCTAAAGAAGCTGTAAATGCTTTATACGCCAAGGTTGCATTGTATAATGAAGATTGGCCGCTTGCACTTCAAAAAGCTAAAGAAGTCATTGCTTCTGGCAAATACAGCTTAATGCAAGATGTTCGCGACCTTTTCAGGTTCGACAAAGAAGATGTTGCACGCATAGAAAATATATGGGCTTTCGAGTCAGAGCCGGAAGCAAATTCACGTTCCAGCCAATTGAGTAGTTTACTTGGTCCCACAGGAAGCGCTGCACCTGCATATGGTAAAAACTACTTTTGGTTCTATGTTTGCCTACCAGTCTTTTTTCAACTCCTTTGATCCAAAAGATGTAAGAAGAGCTCTACTAGATACAAGCTATGTTGATAAGAACGGCAACGTCGTTCCTCAAAGAAGCATAACACCAATCACAACGCAGGGCGTGTTAATCAAAAAATACCAGGATCCTAATGCTGGTGGCGGAGCTTCTCCATCTGTAAATATTCCCATTTTACGTTTGGCTGATATTTACCTGATTGCAGCAGAAGCTGAGTTTAGAATTAGCGGAAGTTCTGCTAATGCTTTATCATACATCAATGCTGTTAGAAGAAGGGCGTTTGGTTTGCCAATCAACACACCTTCCATTTATGATCTGGCTACTGTAAACCTCGATAACATACTACAGGAACGCTCATGGGAATTTTTTGCAGAGGGGGACAGGTGGTATGACCTCACCAGAACTAATAAATTTCTTACTGAAATACCAAAAGCAGTAAATAATGTTTATCCAACCAGAACACCTTTACCTAAACACAGATATTTCCCAATACCACAAGATGAGATAAACGCAAATCCGAAAATAGAGCAAAACCCGGATTGGAAGTAAGTTTGTCGAAACCACTTATAATACCCTGTACGCATCAACGAATGAAATAACTTCAGCTATTGTTTGCCATTGGCTGAATCACCAATAAAAATACCATGAAGCGTTTTATCCCATGCTTTTTCCTGCTTATTACGTCAGGCTCTTTTGCTCAGTCGAAAGGAGAGTTGTCATTAACTAACAATAAGATCAGGATGGTTTGGCAACAGACGGCAAAAGGCTGGATAATTAAAAAGTTATCTGTTAAAAAAGGAGGTAAGTGGACCGAGGCTGAAAATCCTTCAGGTGAAAACACTTTATTGTATTCTGCTGATAAGCCTGACACCAGGCCCGATACAACTTTCAAGACTATTACAGGGGTAACTTTTCCGGAAGCTAGTTACAAATATCAACAACAGCAATGGGCAGAAAGCACCAACCCTGTTTCTTTGAATACTGCTGGTAAAGCTTTTTACTTTTTTCCCCGAAATGCTACGAAAGTTTCTGCTAACAAAGTCCGTTTTTTCGAAGATCTGGCTATAGGGACTGTAATGACCGAATGGTCCTTTGACCCCAAATTTCCGGACGACATTTTGGTTAAACAAACGCTATCTGTTAAGCAGCCTGGTTATTTTTCATTGGCTACTCCAACACTTGCTACTACTACTGAAAAAAGTTTATCATGGGCAACTGTACCAGGGTATTTTCAGGGTAATAAAATTGAGAAAAACTTTGCATTGGCATATGCGTACGGCCATGGAATTCCTGACCTTCCTGTTGTATATCGTGAAAGGTGTGCCAGCACTCTTTGCCCCATGGTAACTGCTGCCAATGGTATCACCTTTTCCGTTATTCCTGAGCCCGGTCTTGCAAGAGATCCGTGGGCTTACGATAAAATTACGCAGGTGGATTGGTTTATAGGGTTATCTCATAAAAACCGTAGGTCTCAGCTAACACCTACGCTTTACTATCCCATCTTGGGGGAGGCGAAATCTAATGTAAAAGCCGGGGATGTAATAACCTATAACTTCAGGTATAGCCTTGGCAACGATGGTTGGTTCAAAACTTTGAATCATGCGGTTTACGGTATTTATAAATTCAAAGAAGGTTTAGACATGCGTCAAAGCAGGCAGTCTCTTACTTCACGTATTGAACAGATGCATCATTATCTAACTGACCCCACTACTTCAATGTGGAATATGGAGGAATTTAAGGGTTTAAAAATTGGCGCTCAATCTTACCTTGGTGGAGTAGTGGGCTCGGATAAAGACGCGATGAAAAACTCCGACTATGGTGCAATGTGGATGCTGGCTGATGAAACACAAGATCCTCTTCTCACACAACAACGATTGCCTTATGCTCTCAATTTTAAACTTACCCAACAACAAACAGGAGACGGTTTTTTTAAAGGGGCGGCAGTGGGTCAGTACTACCTGGCAAAGTCGAAAAAGTTTGTAGAGGAGTGGGGCGAGGTTGTTGAACCTATTGCACTTACTTATTACACCATGCTTGATATGGGTAACATTCTTTTGTTTGAACCCAACAACCAGGAGCTTAAGGAGCGGTTGAGGCTGGGCGCCGAAAGATTATTGAAGTGGCAGCAAGCAGACGGTAAATGGGTTGTTGCTTATGACCGGCCTTCGCAGCAGGAAGTTTTTAAAGACGTACAGGATCTTCGTCCGACGTTCTATGGTTTACTTGTCGCTTACCGAATTTTGAAAGACGAGAAGTATTTAACGGCTGCAAAAAAAGGCGCAGACTGGCTGGTTAAAAACGCTGTTCAAACAGGCAGTTATTTAGGTGTATGTGGAGATGCGAGGTACGCTCCTGATTTTGCTACCGGTCAAACTGCACAAGCTTTTCTAGACTTGTACGATATCACCAAAAATGAGAAATATAAACAAGCTGCCATAGCCGTTGCAAAAATTTATACTACCTCCATTTATACCCACCCCATTCCCAGTCATCAGATAAAGAATGTAAATGGAGTTAAAAGGGAAGATTGGGAAATTTCTCAATCAGGTTTAAGCTTCGAACATGGGGGAATATTTGGTTCAGCAAACAGGGCTGGACCGATTCAATTAGCAAGTCATGCAGGCCTGTTCATCCGCATGTTCCAAATTACAAAAGAGCCGATTTTTGCTGATATGGCTCGCGCAGCGGCAATTGGCAGAGATGCCTTTGTAGATAGTAAAACCAGTGTTGCTTCATATTATTGGAACGCTATGAATAGAGGAGCCGGCCCTTATCCGCATCATGCGTGGTGGCAGATAGGTTGGATAACAGATTACCTGATGGCAGAAGCTGAAATGCGTTCAGATCGAAACATTGTTTTTCCAAGAGGATTTGTTACGCCGAAAGTTGGTCCACACCAGACATACGGTTTTCAGGCTGGTAAAATTTTCGGTGAATCAGCCACTCTGCAATCAACGGAAAACTTTTTAACGTGTGATGAGCCGCAGGTAGATTATATCGTTGCAAAGTCAGAAAAAGGCAACCATAGTTTGATTGTTTTTTTGAATAATCAATCGCAGCCGGTAAATGCAAAACTTACCTGGGGTGAAAAGAGTAATCCATACAAAAAGATAACAGTCAGGGACGAGAAAGGAAAAATACTTTCAACAAATAATCTTGCAAGTGAAACATCTTTAGCATTGGGTTCATATGGATTAAAAGTATTGGTATTGGAATAAACATCTTTTTCAGGACTCTGATCTTTCCTATACTTACCCGATACAATTTCTTATTCAAAAGTTTTAAATGAAATCATCGTTCACCGTTTTCTTCTCCTTCTTTTTTCTTCTATCCTTTTCTCAAAAAGGAACAAATGAACTTTCACTAAACGGAGAATGGAAATTTAAAACGGATCCTTACGGAAAAGGTGAAACTCAGCAATGGTACTTACCAACCATTAATGTTACCGGTTGGGATGAAATGAATGTTCCCGGTAACTGGGATTTAAGAAATGAATATGCGCATTACGCAGGAAAGGCCTGGTATAGAAAAGACGTGGTAATACCTTTTGCTTCGAAAGGCAAATTGATGCGATTATTGTTTGAAGCTGTTAATCACGATAGTAAAGTTTGGGTAAATGGAAAGTTGCTGGGAACGAATAACAGCGGTTATCTGCCTTTTGAATTTAATGTTTCCTCCATCTTACATTATGGTGCCAATAATTCGATTGTAGTCTTAGTTGATAATACCTTTCGTATAGGTGCTCTATGGAACTGGGGCGGTATTAGAAGGCCAGTAAAAATAATTGCTTCTTCACCCATTTATATAACGAACCAATTTATTACTACTTCAATCAATTTGCAAAGTCATACCGCAGAGGTTAGTATAAAAGTTTTGTGTCAAAATACCGGAATCCGGTCAGAAAGTTTAAAAGGTGAAGTGCTGCTTACAAATGCTGCCGGTTTTAAGAAATCCATTCAATTCAGTATCGCTGTACCAACTAAGCAAACACAAGAAGTAACGGTGAAAGCATCATTGAATAAAGAGGAAGTACATCTGTGGAGTTGTGATGATCCTTTTCTTTATCAAAGCCAGGTAACCATTTCGAATGGACCTCAACTTGTTCACCAGGTTACTGATCAATTCGGCTTGCGCAAAATTGAATTAGAGAATAAAAACTACACACTAATACTGAATGGGGAAGTAATAAGGCCAATGGGTTTCAATCTTGTTCCGGATGACAGAACAACGGGTAACACTTTGCCATTGTGGAGAATAATGGAAGACATCGACTTAATGAAATCATTAGGTGGAAACATGGCAAGATTAACTCACGTGCCGTTGCCAAAAGAAATGTTCGATTACCTCGATGCAAAAGGTATCCTGACCTTTTCAGAAATACCGCTTTGGGGTTTCGATCAATTGGTAGATGTAAACAACCCGCTACCTAAAGCATGGTTAAAGAGACTGATTGCAAATAATTATAATCATCCGTCTATAGCAGGGTGGAGCGTAGGAAACGAAATCGGAGATTCTCCCGGAGTAATGGAATATGTGGAGGACGCCATTAAATATGTAAGAACGCGGGACACCAGCCGTCTTGCTGTAATGATTAGTCATACTGCATCACGGCCACGTGACCCTATTCAATTTTCTGACCTCGGTTTTATTAATCGTTATGGCCCAACCATCGGGTTGGTTGCCGACAAAATTCATGGCCTTCATCCCGAAAAAGTGTTGTTTTACTCCGAGTTTGGTTATGGGCAGTTAAGAGAAGACCTTGATGCCAATGTTGATGCAAAAGGTATGATGGACTCTATTCGTTTTAAGCCTTACCTCATTGGTGGATCGCTTTGGACTTTTAATGATTATCGCAGTAGTTATGTTGGAACGAAGGAATTTTCTGAAAACAGGCCCTGGGGAATTGTAGATGTCTTCCGCCAAAAAAAAGAAGCGTGGTATTCTTTCAGAAAAGAGTATGCGCCAATAAGAGATTTGAAAATTGAAATAGCCAAAGGCAACGAAAATTCTTCAGCCAATATTATTATAACGCCAAGAAAAGTACTGGATTTACCTGCTTATACATTAAAGGAATATTCGCTTGTCTGGCAAGCTTGCAACAGGAATAATAAAATTGAACAGGGCGGCTTTTCAAAACTTCCTGTTATTGCACCTGGCGATAACGAATTGCAACAATCAATAAGTTGGAGGAATTCAGGCGAGATTTCTTATTTAAAAATTAAACTCATTTCTCCGCTTAACTATTCAGTTTGCGACACAACTGTTTATTTTAAAGAACCTGCAGCGCCCACTATACTCTTTGCTCATGCAGGAAGAACTTTACAAAACGACACTTCTGCTAATAGTGGTTTAATAAGAATTGTATTTAGTAAAAAAGTTCCTCATTCTTACTTTAAAGCAAAATATGGAGTAAATGATCTGTCTAAAGAAACTTCGCTGACCCTCAATAACTTTATTGATATACCCAAACTTCAGTTTGGAGAAACATACCAATTTGTTGTAGTGGGGGTAAATGGAGCGGGTGAAGGTGAACCATCAGAAATTAAAAAAATAAAAGTTGAACCAGGACTGGCACCTCCTTTAATCTACTATACCGAAGCTGCTAATAATGGTTTTTATGTTGGCTATGCTACAGCTAATGACGATTACCAGTTTATCATTCAATACACAGATAAACCTGGTTCTTATGATAATGCAACCACCATACAAACGGGAGCTAAAGGTGTTCTATTTGTTCCCGGTGTAAGTAATGGAAAGAAGTATTATTTCAGGATGAAAAAGATCAAGGATAATAATTATGCGACCGATTGGTCAGAAGAACATACGGTGATACCAGATGGCGGTCAGCTACCTGCGTCTCCTGAAATACATGGAGTATTACAAAATGGAAATGAGGCAATACTATCTTTTCAACCGGTAAAAAAAGCAACCGGGTACGTAGCGCAATATCGAAAGAGTGGTTCAAATGAATGGATGACAAAGCAGGTACATGCAGCACAAATAAGTGTGGTAAAAATTGCCGGGCTTTTAATAAACGAAAAGTATAAGTTTAGAATGGCCACCTTAAATGAAACAGGGCAATCTGAATTTTCTGAAGTAGTCGAGGCGAAGTAGCAATACAAGGTTGAAACTCGTCTGCAGTTCATGTGCAATTAAATGAATGTTTTTTTATGAGTTTGAGCAGAAGATGATAATAACGCAGAATAGTAATTAAAGTAAGCCGCAAGGTTTTATAAACATTGAAACAATGCTGAAAGAAGACAGTACAATTGGCAGAATGCTTAAGAGAGTTAATTTAGAATCAGATCTTGTAATAGCAGGAGGTGGAATGTCAGGTGTATGTTGTGCTATCACTGCAGCACGTGCAGGAATAAAAGTCATACTGGCGCAGGATAGGCCGGTACTTGGCGGCAACGCATCAAGTGAAGTGAGGTTATGGATTTTAGGAGCCACCTCACATATGGGCAATAATAACAGGTGGGCTCGTGAGGGGGGTGTAATTGATGAAATTTTAGTAGAAAATACTTACAGAAACCCCGAAGGCAACCCTATCATATTCGATACAGTAGTTTTAGACAAAGTTGTTAACGAGCCCAATATTGCTTTGTTGTTAAACACTGCTGTATATTCTGTTGAGAAAAAGGACGAGGAAACGATTAAATCAGTCAAAGCTTTTTGCAGTCAAAACCAGGTTGAATACGAATTAACTGCTCCTCTTTTTTGTGATGCCTCGGGAGATGGGATAGTAGGATTTTTATCAGGTGCAGCTTTTAGAATGGGCGCAGAGAGTAAGGAAGAATTCGGTGAAAAATTCGCTCCCTCAAAAGAGTACGGCGAATTGCTGGGGCATTCACTTTATTTCTATTCAAAAGATACTGGTAAACCAGTCAAATTTGTACCGCCCGCATTTGCACTTACCGACGTAAGCAAAATTCCGCGTTACAGAAGCTTCAATACAAAAGAATATGGCTGCCGGTTGTGGTGGCTTGAATATGGAGGAAGACTCGATACGGTTCATCAAACCGAAGAAATAAAATGGGAGCTTTGGAAAGTGGTGTATGGCGTATGGAATCATATAAAAAACTCAGGACAATTTCCGGAAGCAGAGACACTTACGCTCGAATGGGTTGGAATGATTCCAGGTAAGCGTGAGAGCCGCAGGTTCGAAGGCGATTATATTTTGAAGCAACAGGACATAGTGGAGCAAAAAACATTTGAAGACGCTGTAGCTTTTGGCGGTTGGAGCATTGACCTTCACCCCGCTGATGGAGTGTTTAGTGAAAAACCGGGTTGTAACCAATGGCATGGTAAAGGCATTTATCATATTCCTTATCGTTGCCTGTATTCAAGAAACATCTCAAATCTCTTTTTGGCAGGGCGCATTATTAGTGCTACTCATGTCGCGTTTGGTTCATCAAGAGTAATGGGTACCAGTGCATATACGGGCCAGGCAGTCGGCATCGCAGCAAGTGTTTGTAAAAGACATAACCTAATGCCAAAAGAGTTGTTGTCCAAAGATTATATCACAGAACTTCAAAATTTTTTAGCTGCCAGCAATCACTACATTCCCGGAATTCTTCTAAACGATGAAAATGATTTAGTGAAGAAAGCTTCTATTACTTGCAGCAGCACTTTAAGCCTGCAGGAATTACCCGAAAATAAAGATTTGCAGGTGCTGGAGGAATCGTTAATTCAAATGATTCCACTTAAAAAAGGTGCAATTCCCGAAATAACATTACATAGCTACGCTGATGAAATAACTACCCTTGAAGTTGAATTTCGCAGCAGTAACAACAATAATTATACACCGGAAAATATTTTAGAATCGAAGGCTCTGCCACTTCACATTGGTCGAAACTGCCTCTCACTTTCATTTAATACTACCATGAAAGAAGATGGCTATGCTTACCTGTGCTTAAAGAAAAATCACTTGATTAAAGTGCCTCGTTCAAAAGACAGAATTACCGGCGTCCTCACTTTATTTAACAGCATCAACCCTGCGGTTTCCAATTTTGGAAAACAGGCACCAACGGAAGATATTGGCGTAGATACGTTTGAGTTTTGGTGTCCTAAAAGGCGGCCGGCAGGGGAAAATATTGCAATCAGGTTTTCAGAGCCTTTGGAGGTATTTGGCGTAGAAAATATCAGAAACGGAATCACTCGTCCCACCAACCTTCCTAATGCATGGGTAGCTGACTTAAAAGATAGCAATCCGTTTATCAAATTAAGCTGGAACAGCCAGCAGTCTATAAAAAGATTGGAACTAAGTTTCGATACAGATTTTGATCACCCCATGGAATCTGTATTAATGACGCATCCCGAAAATGTAATGCCTTTTTGCATTCGTAACTATCAAATAACAGACGAAAACGGAACGGTAGTATATAAGAAAGAAGGAAACTTTCAGACACGCAATACAATTTTATTTGCTGAAGCTATATCCACTAAAACTTTAACCCTTAACGTTGAGGCACCTTGTGAAAATATCCCTGCCGCTTTGTTTGAAATAAGGGCTTATTCAGAGTAGGTACATTATGAAATAATTCATTTGAAGAGAGTTTGGCTGAAAGGGCTACAGAAGCAAAAAAAGATCCATTTCATTAAACTTTTTTAAGAGAATACAATGGTTACAACCGATTATATCATTTTGATCATTTACGGTATTGGCATTTTGTTTATCGGGAGTATTCTGTCTAAAAAGAATAAAACTTCTGCAGATATGTTTGCAGTAAAGAAGCAGTCACCGTGGTGGCTATCTGGTGTCTCTGCTTTTATGAGTGCATTTTCTGCGGGTACATTTGTTGTTTGGGGCGGTATCGCTTACAAGCAGGGACTGGTAGCCGTGAGCATTTGTATGTGCACAGGCGTAAGCTCGCTAATTGTTGGCTTTTTATTTGCAAAGAAATGGGCTTCATTAGGAATAAATACCGTTGGCGAATACGTAAATATTCGCTTTGGAAAAGCAGCCGTCCAGTTTTATACGTGGATAGGAATGATCTTTAAAATAATTGCGATGGGGGTGGCGCTTTATTCTTTTGCAACACTTGTGTCATCTTTAATTCCGCTTTCGCCGGACAATATTTTTGCCGATCCGCTCACTGGTAAGTTGTCTAAATCTGTTGCCATTATTATATCAGGGTTGTTAATGCTGGTATATGCAGTAAGTGGAGGCCTGTGGGCTGTACTGATTATCGACGCTATCCAATTTGTAGTGCTCACGGCGACCGTACTTTTTGTAGTGCCTTTGTGTTTTGCTAAAGTAGGAGGCGTTAGTAATTTTATTGCAGCTGTTCCCAAAGACTTTTTATCTCCTGCAAGCGGCAATTTTACTTATCTTTTTTTATTGGGTTGGATGATGGTACATACTTCTAAACTCGGCGGCGAATGGGTATTTGTTCAAAGGTTTTTAGCAGTAAGCAGTCCAAAAAATGCCCAAAAATCTTCTTTTTTGTTTGGAACACTTTACATGATCAGTCCTATTATCTGGATGCTTCCGCCAATGATTTACCGGGTCATCAATCCTAATGCAATACCTGAGCAGGCCTATGTGCTAGCTTGTGCAGCGGTGCTGCCGGCCGGCATGATGGGCTTATTATTAGCAGCAATGTTTTCATCTGCGGCGAGCTATATCGACGGAGAAGTGAACGTATATGCCGGGGCTGTAACGGATGATTTTTATAAACCGGTAATCAACCCGAAAGCATCAGAAAAACAACTTGTGTTAGTTGGCCGGATAAGTTCGTTTATGATAGGTGCTGTTATAATGGGAATTGCATTAGCGATACCCTATTTTGGAGGAGCTGAAAAAGTCATTTTAACTATAACAGGGTTGCTTGCCGTTGCTATGGTTTTACCTGTATTATGGGGCTTGTATTTTGGTGGAATAAAACAGAAATCAGTATGGATATCTACGTTTGCCAGTTTCTTAGCAGCAGCTATTGTAAAACTTGCTATTCCGAAAGAGTCTGGTAATCCAGCTATTCAATTTTATAACGCTCATATGCAGGTGCTTGAGGTTGCGATCGGGCTGATTGTGCCATTGGCAATTTTAACTGTAATAGAGTTGAATTCAA
Source organism: Chitinophagales bacterium (assembly GCA_038199395.1). GTDB lineage: Bacteria > Bacteroidota > Bacteroidia > Chitinophagales > Chitinophagaceae > Segetibacter. Next base: position 13,282 of record JBBPZJ010000314.1, on the reverse strand, counting down.
AACCCATTAGCATTGGCTTTAAAACAGTGCATAAAATAATCAAGTCAGATGCAAAGATCCCTACTGATAAATCTATTGCTCATTTTCCAGCAAGGATCTTAGGTTTTAGTATTACCGGGTTGTCGTTGCTAATGTTCTCACTCATATTTACAGCCGGAGAACAATCAAAACTGGTTGCACTTTTTGCTGCTGTCTTACTCGCCCTAGGTGCGATCATTTTATGGTTGGTCAGAAAGCCTTTAGTGGCACCTGTAGTTGTCAAAAAAGAAAAAGTACTCCCCGTAGAAAATTGATTCCAAGTGACCTCTAAAGCTTTTAATGCAGGATTGGCGCTAAATCCCAGGAGCGCAATCACTAAAGATCAATCTACCGCTAGCCATTACCAACTCACTTTTGTAAATACAATCATTACAGCCTAGGGAGCCTAAGCGCGCTCCACGGTAGTCTGACTTTTATTTTTAATTAAGCCTAACGAAACAACTGATCACAAAGAGCCAAATCAATAACAATTTTTATTGCAGACATATTAATAAATGCTACTTTACAAATTAATATATTAGCACTTATTTTATTAAAAGATGAGTGTTCGGGGCATAGGAAATATGGAGAACAGCGAATATGAATATGAGTGTCTATATAAAACATATTTTAAGAAGTTTTTTAATTATGGCCGAAAATTCACTGACGACATTCATAAAATAGAAGACTCTATTCAAGAGGTGTTTTTAGATATCTGGAATAAAAGGCAAAAAGCAGTCGAAATACAATCTCCAAACAGTTACTATTTTTCTTCCTTCAGATATGTTCTTTTTAAAAAAATAAGACAATCGTCTCAAACTCTATCGTTAGGCGATCGGGAAGATGAACCTGAGTTTAGTGTAGAGCAAAAAATAATTGCTGCAGAAATAAATAATGAACAATTTGTAAAACTGCGTGAGGGCCTAAAGACATTAACCTCACGGCAAAGAGAAGCAATATTTCTACGCTTTTATGAAGGGCTTTCTTTCGAGGAAGTCGCCACAGTGCTCAATATTTCCGTAAAAGCTACCTATAAAATAATGGCGAGAAGCCTCGAAAAGCTAAGGGATCAACTTATTCTTTCGCTCATTAATCTTATTATATTCCTCTCGGCATAACTCATAGTCTCCTGTCTCACTCTAAAAAGAAATAAAAAGAATTTCTTAGAATTTGGGGTAAAAAATGTCTTTGCATACACATAGATATAGATGCACCAATTTTCAGAAGAGCAATATCTCATTTTCACAGAACAAGATTTTATTAACGATCCTTTCTTCCAGGATTGGATTATAAATTCTACGCGGGAAATTGATGGATTCTGGGTAAGTTTTTTAAAAACGTATCCTGAAAAATCGCAAACGATAGAAGCTGCCAGGAGATTTTTACAAAACGTAAGCTTTGAAGAAGAGGCGTTGGACGAAAATTACATCCATCAGCATTATTTACAGCATTTGAGCCAAATACAGTCGGGCAAAGAGCAACGTGTGCGATGGTTACATACAAAAGCTATCCAAAGATTTATATCAGTAGCAGCGATTGTAGCTGCAGTTGTTTTGGTGCTGTCAATTGTTTTTTCTAACAAAAAAACTGCTGTCGAAAACGTTATGGTGTCAACTCAATTTGGAGAAATTAAAAAAGTATTGCTGCCTGACGGAACCGACATTATGTTGAACGCTCATTCCAGTGTAACCTTTAGCAAGAACTGGTACGGGAAAAAGCCGCGGGAAATATGGCTAAGCGGAGAAGCTTTTATTAACGTAGCTCACTTAAATAATGACAAAAGTGCCATTGAGCCTTTCGAAAGATTTTTAGTTTACGGAGAAGGATTTACAATAGAAGTACTGGGAACTTCATTTGATATAAGACAGCGGAGAGGTAAAACGGAAGTGGTATTACAGACCGGAAAAATAAAACTTACATTAAAGGACAAGGACTCCCCGATTTTTATGTTACCCGGAGACATTGTTTCTTATGTTCCTGTTGAGGAAAGGCTGGTTAAAAGTAAAACGATACCAGAAAATTACTCAGGATGGAAAGAGAAAAAGTTATTGCTGAATAATCCGACTTTAAAGGAGATTACTGATTACCTGGAGGATAATTACGGGAAGAAAATAGTAATCGAAAACGAAAAAATTAAAAATAAGAAGATCGACGGACCGATCGATTTGAATAATCTGGATGATGCTTTATTTATAATATCAACGGTGTATAAAACAGACATTGAGCGAAGAAAAGATGTGATACTCATTCGCTCTAAATAATTCGACATGTATTGATTTGAATAAAACAATTTCTAACTCTTAAAAAGCGAAAACGATGATTGCTGCTCATTTGAAAGGTATGATTATCTTTCTCACCCTGTTGTTCTGCTGCAACAACACATTTTCTCAGGCTAAGGCAATCCCTCTCAGGGATGCGCTCAAGCAGGTCACGAAAGTCTACGGAACCCAATTTGTATTTGATCCTGAACTGATTGACGGAAAGAAATCTGCCATCGCCGTTATCAATAACAGCAAATCAGTGGAGGATGTATTGAAAGAGATTTTATATCCTAACGACTTGGTTTTCCTGTATATAAAATCAAATTATTATTCAATTGTGTCAAAGGCTCGAATGAGTTCTGCCATCAGTGCTAATTCACCGGCTATTGATCAAAGTGCCACTACTGCAGATAATTCAGTTAATGCTGCTACAGGCAATTCAATTTTTAATAAGTCAACAGGCAGTAGCCAGGCAGTCATTACCGGCAGAGTAACCGACGAAAAAAATAATCCTCTCAGTGGCGTTAGCATCTCCGTTGATGGAAAGAATAGTGGTTCTTCAACAACTGAAGATGGGAGATTTTCGCTTGTTGTGCCATCTCTAAAAGGAACGCTTGTGTTTAGCTATGTTGGCTATACAAGACAAGATGTGGTTATTAATGGACGCACAAGTCTCGATGTACAATTACAGCCTTCAACAACGGCATTAAATGAAGTTGTTGTGGTGGGATATGGAACACAAAAAAAGGTGAACCTTACAGGAGCTGTAAGCCAGATTAGTGGAAAGCAGTTGGAAGACAGGCCGGTTCAGAATATGACCAAGGCGTTGCAAGGTCAAATTCCTAACGTAAATATTACATTCGGCTCTGGCAAACCCGGTGCGGAGGGCACTATCAATATCAGGGGGACAACTTCTATAAACGGTGGATCTCCGCTGGTACTTATTGACGGCGTTCCGGGAAATATTGATAGAATAAATCCTCAGGATGTCGAATCTGTTTCCGTCTTAAAAGACGCTTCTGCCTCCGCTATTTATGGTGCCCGTGGTTCCTTTGGCGTAGTACTGGTAACAACTAAAAGGGCCAGAAGTGGTAAGGCTTCGATTAATTACAGTAACAATTTTGGCCGGGGTACACAAACTACCAGTACCAATTTTATGACAAAGGGTTATGAGATTGGAAGAATAATGGACACTGCAGATCTAAGAACACTGGGTGTAAATTATATGGGTTATACTGAGCAGGATTATGCCGAGTTGTACAAGCGTATTAACGATAAAACAGAAGATCCTTCGAGGCCATGGGTAGTTACTCAAAACCGCAATGGAAAAGATCAGTTTGTTTATTACGGAAACTTCGATTGGTGGCATTACCTGTATAATACCTGGCAGCCAAATTCACAGCATAACCTCAGTGTTTCAGGAGCAACTGATAAAGTCAGTTATTTGCTTTCCGGCGGGTATCGTGACCAGGTTGGAATTTGGAAGATTAACAATGACGATAACAAGATTTATAATTTCAGAAGTAAGATAGATGCTAAAGTTTTACCATGGCTGCAGATTACCAGTAATACACAGTTTTTTAATTCCGCTTATAAATTTACGGGCGCAAATGGCTTTGACAGAACTTATGGATTTGAGGAGCATTTGATGCCTGCATACTCTCCTATAAATCCAGACGGTACCTTTTCGTACCTGACGGGCTTAAATAATTATAAGATTGGTAGTGGAGAACATGCCGATATTTTATATGGCAAGTCTGGCGGAACGGAAAAGACAAATGATTTTAGAACAACGATTGCAGGAACAGTCAGCTTAAACAAACAGATATCTTTTACGGGCAATTACAGCTTCAATTATGTTACAGGTGCTAATGCTACACGTAAAGTGAAAGTGCCTTATTCCCTGTATCCTGGTGTTACTGCCATCATTCCTACTTTTAACACCGATCAATTATCTGAATACAACGAGACTACTAATTATGAAGTTGTAAATGTGTTTGGAAATTATGAGAATAATTTTGGAAGTCACCATGTGAAGTTTTTAGCTGGTCTAAACCAGGAACACTCCCTGTTTAAAAGCGTTACTGCAACACGTGACGATTTATTGTCGCTTAATCTAAACGATCTCAACCTGGCCACAGGTGTAATGAATGAATCGGGAGGGGCAAGTGAGTGGGCTTTACAGGGTTATTTTTATCGGCTCAACTACGACTATAAAAGTAAGTATCTATTAGAAGTAAGCGGACGATATGATGGTACATCACGCTTTAAAACAGGACAAAATTTTGGGTTTTTCCCATCTTTTTCGGCGGGTTGGCGTATCAGTGAAGAGGCCTTTTTTGATCCTATAAAAAGGTATGTAAATAATTTTAAGTTTAGGGCTTCTTATGGCGCTCTGGGTAATCAGCAGGTATCTAACTATTCTTATTTAGCTACAATGGGCACGGCTCAGTCTTCTTACCTCACTAATGCCCAAAGAACGCTGTATGTTACCACTCCTGCTGCCATATCACCCACATTAACCTGGGAAAAAGTTACGTCAACCAATTTTGGAATAGATGCAGATTTTTTAAAAAGCAGGCTTTCTGTTGTACTTGACATTTACAATAGAAAAACAACAGGAATGTTAATTAAGGGGCGAACACTTCCATCAGTATTTGGCACTATTGAACCGAAGGAAAATGCTGCAGATCTTGCTACAAAAGGTTTTGAGCTTACACTTGGTTGGCGAGATAATTTTAAATTAGCAGGTAAGGCCTTCTCGTATAATTTCGGCGTTATACTTTCCGACTATACCTCTGTCATCACCAGATTTGATAACCCAAATAATCTGTTAAGCGATTATTATGTAGGTAAACCCTTTGGAGTAATGTGGGGTTACAGAGTAGGCGGACTTTTCCAAACAGATGAAGAAGCACAAAATTATGCGAAAGTTGTAAACCAGGATTATGTGAACTCACGAAGAGTACAATCGCCGGGGGTTTGGAAAAATCTACAGGCAGGAGATATGAAGTTTCTTGACCTGAATGGAGACGGTGTTGTGAATGTGGGCCAAAACACTTTAGCAGACCACGGAGACTTAGCAGAAATTGGCAATACCACACCAAGATATTTCTTTGGTATTAATACAGGAGCAGAATGGGGAGGCTTTAGCATCTCAGCTTTTATTCAGGGTATTGGCAAACGTAATTGGTACCCCAATAATGAAAATTCTACTTTCTACGGCCCATATAGTCGTCCATATGTTTCTTTTATTCCTGAAAATTTCAAAGACCTCGTATGGAGCCCTACTAATCCTAATGGTTATTATCCTCTTTTAAGAGCATACATCGCTGATGATAGAGGACAGACACAAACGAACGACTATTTTATGCAAGACCTTGCGTATATACGTCTTAAAAATCTCACTATCGGCTACAATTTGCCAGAAAAATTAATAAGCAAAGCTGCCATAAGCAGATGCCGTATTTATGTAAGTGGAGAAAATCTTCTAACCCGTACTAAACTTCGTTCAGACTATATTGATCCTGAACAAGCTACAGCAGCAACAAACGGTAAGATATATCCATTCAGTTCTAAGATGTATTCTTTCGGTTTAGATATAACTTTTTAGATAACAATATATAACGACAACAGCAAAAGATGTTAAAATATGAAAAAGACTAATCTACTATATTTCGTTCTGCTTGTTCTTACAATTCAAAGTTGTAAGAAGGATTTTTTAGACCGCCAACCGCTGTCGAATCTTGCACCAACCACTTATTTCACCAACAGCAATGAGTTGATGTTATATACTAATTCTTTATACGATGCTATGGTTCCTTCAGCGCAATCTCTGGCTTATGGTGAGTTTGATGATAATGTTGCAAGTACAGGCACTTCTAATGAAGTGCAGGGAAATAGAACTGTGCCTACGAGCGGCGGCGGATGGGATTGGGGTACTTTAAGAACAATTAATTACTATCTCGACAACTCGTATAAAAGTGAAGACGTAGCTGCAAGAAAAAAATATGATGGCGTTGCAAAATTTTTTCGTGCGTGGTTTTATTTTTCGAAAGTGCAACGATTTGGGGATGTGCCCTGGTACTCGCATGTAATTGAGGCCGACGATGAAGCTAATTTAACTAAGGCACGTGATCCAAGGGTTTTAGTAATGGATTCTGTTTTGGCAGACATTGATTATGCCATCGCAAATCTTGATGCTAAAGCAAGTATTGATAAGGTAACAAAATGGACAGCACTTGCGTTAAAATCAAGAATTTGTTTATTTGAGGGAACCTGGAGAAAGTACCATACTGAATTTAACTTACCTGGTTATGATAAGTTTTTAACCGAAGCTGTTTCTGCCTCTCAGTTATTGATGGAGCAAGGCCCTTATAAGATTTATACAAGCACTCCTTCAAAAGCTTACCTCGAGCTATTTGCATCTCATACTGCAATTGCGTCTGAGATAATTCTCGCCCGGACATTCAACACCGCACTTAATATTACACACGATCTCAACCGTTACACTAATTCAGCTTCTTTCGGCCAGCCCGGTGTACTTAAGACTGTTGTAAATAGTTATCTGATGAAGGATGGAACCAGGTTTACTGATATTCCCGGTTATGATACCATGCAGTTTTACCAGGAAACTCAAAACCGTGATCCCAGGCTGTCGCAAACTATTCGTACACCCGGTTATACACGTATTGGTGATACCAAAAAGTTAGTTCCCGATTTCGCAGCTACTTTAACAGGCTATCAATATATAAAATCTGTTAGTGAAGCGGCCTATGATGGTATTGGCCTTTCGAACAGCGATTTGCCTGTTTTTCGTTATGCAGAAGCACTGCTTAATTTTGCTGAAGCAAAGGCAGAACTTGGCACATTAACACAGGCTGATCTTGATAAATCAATAAAGCTAATTAGAGATAGAGTAGGTATGCCAAACATTAGCCTTGCAACTGCTAATGCAAACCCAGACCCTTACCTTGCTTCAAAATATACAAATGTTAGTTCGGGAGCAAACAAAGGAGTAATACTTGAGATTCGTCGTGAGCGTCGCATAGAATTGATAAGAGAAAACTTTCGTTACAATGACATTATGCGTTGGAAAGAAGGGCATTTGTTTAGCTTACCTTTTTTAGGCATGTATTTTCCTGCTTTAGGCGGTTATGATTTAGATAAAGATGGCGTAGTAGATGTGGTTATATACGAAGGAACAAAACCATCGGTTGTCGGGCCTCAATATCTCAAATTAGGAACCAATATATTTCTTAGTAACGGTAAAAGTGGATACGTGCTTACCAATCCAACGCTAACTAAAAAGTTTGATGAGAATAAAGATTATTTATATCCACTGCCGGTACAGCAATTACTGCTAAATCCTAAGTTGAAGCAAAACCCGGGATGGCAATAATCAGTTTGTTTAAGACAATTTTTTTAAAAATAAAAGAGAGCACTTATTTAGGCTGATTATTACATTTGCTGAATTAAGACCAATTGTACAATCAGTAGCAAAATTATGATTAGTTAAAAATAAACGCCTGCACCCTAAAATTTCACGAAGCAACACTTACGATTTCACAATAAACTTATAACTAAAAATAGGTAAGGAGTACAACGGTGTTCCTGAACTATTTCAAACTTGAGTATAAATAAAAGCAGACAATCCTATTGCAAATAATAGTTATTGAAATAAAACCAGAAGGTAGACCAATAGGAATTACTAATAAACAATATAATATAACAATTTTTTTTAATACGAAGACAATTTAAAGCGATGAAACAAATTTATTTCTGGCTGTGTTTGTTAGCCCCTTTACCAATTCAATTACTTGCCCAAAATCGTATTGTAAAAGGTAGGGTCTTAAATAGTGAAGGAACACCATTGCAAAGTGTAACAGTTACGATTGTCAGGCAAAGTAATCAGCAAGCTGGTACGATGACTGATGCTAACGGAGAGTATACCCTACCGGTAGCTAATGATGCAAAAGCGTTAATGTTTTCCTATACGGGTATGGAGAGCATAACCGAACCAATAAGCGGAAGAAGTACAATAAATGTACAGATGTCAACTGCAATAAAATCTCTTGATCAGGTAGTTGTTGTTGGATATGGAACGCAAAAAAGGTCTGATTTAACAGGATCTGTTGGAAGTGTAAAAGCCAGTCAACTGGCGGAGCGGCCATCGATAAATGTTGAACAAGCTTTGGCAGGAAGAATTGCCGGGGTAAACGTATCGACAAATTCAGGAAGACCAGGTGGCCGAACTGCTATTGCTATCAGGGGGTATAGTTCTATCAATGCTGCCAATGATCCTCTTTATGTGGTTGATGGTATTATCTGGACGAGTGGAATTAGTACGCTTAATCCTAATGATATAGAGACAATAGATGTATTGAAAGACGCTTCTTCAACTGCAATTTATGGTACAAGAGGTACAAATGGTGTTATCATCATAACCACCAAAAAAGGAAAGAAAGGTACTAAGCAGGTAAACTACGATTCTTACTTAAGTGTTGGCTGGCTGCCCCAGGATAGAAAATACGATGTGATGAATTCAAAGGAATTCATGTTCATAGAGGAGGAGCAGTATAAGAATGCCGCTAAATTCGATCCAACCGGTTTTGCTGCCGGAAAATATCCTGACCCTGTGGTAAAAAGAAAAAAATACCTGGCGGGTAATACTCTTGGCAACAGGGAATTATTTACTCTTGATGCAAACGGATTGCCTCAACCAATATATGACGTTGACTGGCAGGATATGACAACCAGGAAAGCAATTAGTCAAAATCACAATATTTCCTTTACCGGCGGCGATGCTAAAACAAATTATGGCTTGTTTATGGGCTACGCAGACGAACAGGGAATTATAAAAGAAAGTTACCAGAAGAGATATAATGTGAGGGTGGTTATCGACCAGCAAATGAAGGATTGGCTAAAAGTAGGAGCAAATTTAAGTTATGCTAATAATAGAGAGAGACGAGTAGATGAAAACGTAGGGTCGAATAATACTTTAAGGCAATTGGTTGAAATGGTAACTTTTATTCCTTACAAATATGCCGATGGCACGTATGGGTACAGGAGTGACTATCAGGGTTTGGAAAAGGGTGATAATCCGTTAGCACAGATTTACGAAAATAACCTCCTGTACAAGTCAAACGTTTTTAGCGGAAATGCGTATGCAAACTTTAAAATTCTTAGTGGCCTTGAGTTTACTTCCACATTAGGTGTAAATATTGCCAATAACAACAATCCCTATTTTAAAAGTACGAAGTCAGATTTGCAAGGTGGCCTGGGCAAAAACTACTCTAGAATTTCCAGCAGTGAAGCTAACTTCTGGCAGTGGTCTAACAGAATTAACTATACCAAAAAAATAGGTAATGATCACGCTCTCAATGCACTTCTTGGAACTGAGGTGCAAAAAAGCAATAGCTTAAGTTGGGTGGCGGTAACCAGTGTGATGCCTGATGATTACTATTCATTTAATAATCTCGGAGCCGGTGCAACTCCTCTGGCTCCAAGTTCTTCAACGGGCGCATACCAGATGCAATCCTATTTCGGCAGGGTAAATTATAGTTTTAAAGATAAGTATTTGCTAACGGCAACCGGCCGTGCCGACGGATCTTCAAGATTTGGAGCAAATAACAAGTTTGCTTTTTTTCCTTCTGCGGCCTTAGCCTGGCGAATTTCAAACGAAGACTTCCTATTGAACAATCCGATCATTTCTAATATGAAATTACGGGGCAGTTACGGTTTAACCGGTAACTCAGAAATTGGATCATACAAGTCCCAGGCAAACCTAAGTACAAACTCCTATATTTTTAATGGCACCAGGGCTTCAGGTTCTGCTATTGGCCGTCTCGCTAACCCCGAATTGCAGTGGGAGAAAACAGCTCAGTTTGATGCAGGTATTGATCTTGGATTGTTCAATAACAGGATTTCAATAGAAGCTGATTTCTATCATAAAAAAACACATGACCTGTTATACGATGCACCTGTACCAGCTACAAGTGGCTATACTATTGTAACGCGTAATATAGGTAGTATGGAAAATAAAGGCTTTGAGTTTTCATTAAACACGATAAATATTAGCAAAGCTGATTTCACGTGGTCCACCACTTTTAATTTTTCAAGTTTAAAAAACACGATCACTGCACTGGGTGTAAATAATGAAGATATTCTTTACGGGTTTAAAGAAGGCCTAATACTGAGAGTAGGACAATCTGCAGGCTCGTTTTACGGATATCAGCGGAATGGTATATGGGGAGTTAAAGATGTTGCTGCTGCCGCAACCTTCGGGCAGAAGCCCGGTGACCTCAGACTTAAAGATATTAATAACGATGGAGTTATTAACGGTAACGACCGGACTATAATCGGAAAGGGTATTCCAGACTTCTACGGCACTTTTGCTAACAACATTAAATATAAAAATTTCGATTTTATTATTGAGTTTCAGTATTCTAAAGGCAACGACATTTTCAATCACGCCAGAAATTCGGGTGAAGCCCGCCAAGGCCTTGCAAATAGTTTTGCCACCGTTCTAAATGCATGGACGCCAGAACACCAGGATGCAGAACTCGAACAGGTAAGACCAACCGCAGCAGGTTATAATTATTATATGGACAGCCGCAAAGTTGCAGACGGCTCTTTTATTCGTGGTAAGAACGTTGTGTTAGGATTTACATGTCCTAAATCGCTTACTTATAAATGGGGGTTGAATAATTTGAGGATTTACGCATCTTGCCAAAACTTTTTATTAATAACTAAATATTTCGGGTACGATCCCGAGGTAACTAGTTATGAGGAGTTTTCTTTCTCTCAAGGGGTCACCTATTATGAGTATCCAAAACCCAGAACTTTTATGGTTGGGCTTAATGTCAATTTCTAATACTTACCTTCAAAATAACTCTAATGATACATTATATAAAAAGAATAAAACAAATAGGCACGATCCTAATATTCATCCTCTGCGGGATGGGTTGTAAAAAAGATTTTCTTAATGAGAAAAATCTATCTGCTCTTACTCTTCAAAATTACTTTACTACCGAAGCCCAGGCTCAGGCAGCAATAAACGGAATTTACCCTACGCTGCAGATCTTTACGGCTGCAAACGCTAACTATGGCGAGTCGCCATGGACGTCTATTGAATTTCCCGTGGGTCATGCTACTACACTTGGCCAAAGCTTGTATAATAATGGGCTTATTCGTCACAACAACTCATCCATAGAACCGGTTTTTAGAACCGTTTGGGTAGGTTTGTACAATGGAATAGCCAATGCGAATGTTGCGATAAATAAAATTCCGGCCATTGCAATGAATGAACAGACAAAAAAGTCATTACTTGGCGAGGCTCGTTTTCTTCGTGCCTTGTACTATTATTATTTGGTAAGACTTTATGGTGATATTCCTTTGATTACTGATGAAATAGATTTTGCAAGTGCCGAACTTTACCCCAGTCGTTCACCTAAAGAAAAAGTATACGATTTAATAGTGAATGATTTGAAAGAGGCTGAAAAATCAGGATTGCCTAATACAGACAAGAATGGCAAAGTTTCTTTGGGAGCAGTAAAAACATTGTTGGCAAGCGTGTATTTAACCATGGCAGGACAGCCCTTGAATAAAGGTGCTGCCTATTATTCATTAGCGGCTGACAAGGCGAAAGAAGTTATTGATGCAGGTAGCTATAGTTTATTTACTGATTATTATTTCTTGCACGACAGGGCACATAAAAACCAGGGTGAACTTATTTTCCAGGTGCAGTATGCTACCGGAATAAAAACGAACGATATAACAAAAGCAGTTACACCAAATAAAATAGGCATCTCACTTTTAGACGAATACGGAGCTATCATGCCCCGTGCTGAATTTGTAAATTCTTACGAACCTAATGATAAAAGAGCGCAGGAAAAACAATTCTTCTTTACTCAATACAATAAAAAGAATAGCTCAGCCATTGTTAAATTTGGCGAGTATGCCTTGTATAAGTACTTTTTAGTAGAGGCAGCGGGAGCAGGTGGTGACCTCAATGAAGATCAAAACTTTACTATTTTCCGTTATCCTGAGGTGTTGTTGACTTATGCTGAAGCATCTAATGAAGTGAATGGCCCTACCCAATTTGCTTATGACCAGGTGAACCTGATAAGAAAAAGGGCTAATTTACCAAACCTTTCAGGTCTAAGCAAAGAACAGTTTCGTGAAGCGATCTGGAAAGAACGCTATCATGAACTTGCTTTTGAAAATAAGGCATACTTTGATATTCAACGAACAAGAAAAGTTTATAACCTGATTGCAAACCGATTTGAAGATGCATTTACTTATAAAAATGAAAGTGGTGCAACCTTCGATGAGAAATATATGCTATGGCCTATTCCGTCGAGTGAGTTGGATGCAAATCCTAAATTGAAGCCTCAAAACCCGGGTTGGCAATAATGTTTTAGTAACAGGTTTCTTGTTATCCTTTTAGTTCTTTTACATGACACGTGAAATTCTTTGGAGCCTGGCAGTGATAGGTGTACAGCCTCGCTACTAATGAACACGGTTCTAATTTTTTTATGATCATCAAGTAATTTATTTAATGATTTTAAAAAATTAGACCCCCCCGGAGGTTTATTTTGTTTGGCTGTGGGCCCGCCAACGGTACACTAGCGCACTATCGTACCTACCGTGTGTAAACAAATGTGTGAGGTTTAGATTTTTAAATTTCATAAATAGAAAACGGCTAATTGCTCCAGAGGAGCATCCTGTTTATAGTAAATCTTTATTTGAAGTTCTTCGGCTCCGTAGGTGCCACCTATAATTGAGTAATTGGGAAGCACCTACGGAGCTTGGATAATCGTTTTTGCATGATTTCTATAAACAGGCTCTTACAGAGCAAAAGGAAAAAACAAAAAAAGATGTGTACACACGGTAGCTCTCGTACTGCAATTATTCTATTCGGGAAGGCGCTTTTACACGTATTGTTTTACGGCTTTTGACGAAGAACTTTCTAATAGGAAAGCCGCTGCTATTACAATGCT